>NZ_JMQR01000058.1:0-20894 GCF_000698025.1 Brevundimonas sp. EAKA
CAGCATCAGGGGCGCCAGCACCCCCAGCGCCTTGCCCGCCAGCGTCAGACCCACGGCCGAGACCAGCCGCACCCGCAGTTGCGGCGCGCCCGACCGGCCCACCAGCCGCACCAGGTCAGCCAACGCCTGCAGCGTCGGGGGTCCCTCTGTCTTTTCCTGCATGCTCCCCGCCTGTTGCGCCTTGACCATAGGGTCGCGCCGGCCGCCGGAGCGCTCTCCGCGCATCGCCATGATCCGCATATGGACAGACTATGCGACCGGGGAAAGGCCGCACGCGCGACAAGGGCTCAGTTCAGGCCCGCGATCGCCTCGATCAGTTCGTCCACGGCCTCTGCCTGGGTCGCCCAGGAACAGACGAACCGCACCGATCCGTCGTCGAACTGATAACAGGCCCAGCCCAGGGCGTTCAGCCTCTGGTGCGCCTCGGCCGGCATTCGCACGAACACCGTATTGGCCTCGACCGGATGGGCCAGGACATAGGGCGAGCGGGTCGCCACCCCCGCCGCCAGCCGTTTCGCCATCAGATTGGCGTGGGCGCCGCCCGATTCCCAGTCGCCGCTTTCCAGCAGGCCCAGCATCGGCCCGGCCAGCAGCCGCGCCTTGGACGCCACCTGCCCCGCCTGTTTCAGCCGGTTGTCCAGCCGCCGCGCCAGGCTCTTGTCGAACAGGACCAGGGCCTCGACGCAGTTCGCCCCTGCCTTGGCCCCGCCGAACACCAGCACATCCACGCCCAGGCGCGGAATATCCTTCAGGTCGAACCCGGCCGCGACGGCGTTGGCCAGACGCGCCCCGTCCATATGAACGCCGTATCCCCTGGCCTTCACCGGCTCGATCAGATGGCGCAGTTCTTCCTCGGTATAGACCGCGCCGTACTCGGTCGCCTGGGTCAGGGACAGGGCCGCCGGCGGCTGGCGATGGCCGACCTCGGGCTCGGCCAGTTGCGCCTTCAGCGCCAGCGGATCGATCCGCCCCGAAAACCCCGGCAGGCCGATCAGGCCGACGCCCTGGCCGAAGAAGCCCGGCGCCCCCGTCTCGTCGGTGCAGACATGGGCGGCGTTGTGCGCCAGCACCGCCTCGAACGGAAAGGCCAGCATCGACAGGGCGATGGCGTTGGCCGCCGTGCCGCTGAAGACGAACCGGATCTCGGCGTCGGCGTCCAGCCGTTGGCGGATCTGATCGGCGGCCCGCGCCGTGATCTCGTCTGAACCATAGGACCGGGCGTATCCGGCGTTGGCCCGCGCCAGACCTTCGACCGCGCTCGGCGCCATGCCGGCGGTGTTGTCGGATCCGAAATCGTATCGCATCAGCGCGTCTTCACCTTCACGTCATGCCCGCCGTCTTCCACCGTCCGTACACGGACGACCGGCATGACATCTTCATCGCCATAGGGCACGGCGACCTGATGCGGGAAGGGAATTTCGATCCCGGCGGCGTCCAGCGCCTCCTTGCCGCCCTGCATCAGATCGGCCTGGGTCTGCCACCAGTCCTCGACCTTGACCCAGGCGTGCAGGGTCACCTGCACCGCACTGTCCAGCAGTCCCGTCACCCCGGTCCACGGATGCGGGTCGTCCAGCACCTTCTCGTGCGCCGCCGCCATGTCGGCCAGGACGCAACGCGCCTTGTTCAGGTCGTCGCCATAGCCCACGCCGAAATTGATCTCGATCCGCCGCGTCTGCTGACCGGTCAGATTGGTCAGGGGATCGCTCAGAACCTTGGAATTGGGAATGACGATCTTGTGGTTGTTGGCGTTCGACAACTGGGTCGTGAACAGGTCCAGCCGCTGCACCGTGCCGGCCATGCCGCCGACGTCCACCACGTCGCCGACGCGATAGGGTCTCAGCACCAGCAGCATGATGCCCGAGGCCACGTTCGACAGGGTCCCCTGCAGGGCCAGGCCCACGGCCAGCGACGCCGCCCCCAGCACCGCGATGATCGAGGTGGTCTGCACCCCCAGCCGCTGCAGCACGGCGATCATGCCGATGATGAACACCACCACCCGCACGACCTGAACGGCGAAGCTCAGCACGGTCTGGTCGTGCCGGAAGGCGCCGACCCGCGACAGGGCGTTGCGCGCCAGCCGGGCCGACCATTTGGCCGCGATCACCGTCGCCGCAAAAATCAGGGCGGCGATCGTCAGATTGATGGCGAAATCACCGGCCATGTCGGTGATCTTGGCGATCATGACGGTATCGACCGCCACGGCCTGACGCCCGGCGGCGACGGCTTCGGCTATAGGGGAGGCATTCGACATAAGGGGGGTCTAACGTCTCGATCTCCGAATGGAAGCCCGCTCAAGGCAATTTCACCACGACGCCGACGCGACATGCCCCCTCCGTCACGGCGCTTTGCGCCGCGCCACCTCCCCCAAGGGGGGAGGAATGCGAACACCAAAATCCTCCCCCCCTGGGGGAGGTGGATCGCCGGCGCAGCCGGCGAGACGGAGGGGGCCCGAACGGCCCCAACTGTCACAATGACGCTGGTCTCACTCCAATGATTCCAACCCCTTGTCAGTTTCTCGCCCCGACTTTCCCGCCAGGGCTCCGGGCGAAGGCCCGGCGCCCCGCCCAGCCCTCCGCTTCCAAAGGGCCTCCAACTCCGCCGCGAAAACGGCGGAGGCGCCGTCGTTCGCCGCTCGCCTTATTTGCTCTCTGGCGCCAGGATCGCTACATCCGCCCAAACCTCCCAATCCGACGAAACCCGAAGGGCGAAACCGCACCTCATGGCGCAGCAATATATTTTCCAGATGCAGGGTCTGACCAAGACCTTCCCCGGCGGCCGCAAGATCTTCGAGAACATCTGGCTCAGCTTCTACAACGACGCCAAGATCGGCGTCGTCGGCGTCAACGGCTCGGGTAAATCCACCCTGCTGAAGATCATGGCCGGCCTGGACAACGAGTTCACCGGCGAGGCCCGCGCCGCCGACGGCATCAAACGCGGCTATCTGGAGCAGGAGCCCCAGCTCGACCCCGCCCTGAACGTGCGCGAGAACGTCGAGGCCTGGTGCGAAGAGAAGCAGTGGGTCAACCGGTTCAACGCCGTCGCCGCCGAACTGGGCGAGAACTACACCGACGAGCTGATGGAGGAGATGACCGCCCTCCAGGAGAAGATCGACGCCGGCGACGTCTGGGACATCGACAGCCGTATCGAAATGGCCATGGGCGCCCTGCGCTGCCCGCCCGACGACTGGGAGGTCGCCAACCTGTCCGGCGGTGAGAAGCGCCGCGTGGCCCTGGCCCGCCTGCTGCTGTCCAAGCCCGACATGCTGCTGCTCGACGAACCGACCAACCACCTGGACGCCGAATCCGTCGCCTGGCTGCAGCACCACCTGGAAAACTTCCCCGGCTGCGTCATCCTGGTGACCCACGACCGCTACTTCCTGGACCTCGTCACCAAGTGGACGCTGGAGCTGGACCGCGGCAAGGGCCACCCGCACGAGGGCAACTATTCCTCGTGGCTGGAAGCCAAGACCAAGCGCGTCATTCAGGAACAGTCCGAATCCGAAGCCCGCCAGCGCGCCCTCACCCGCGAACTGGAATGGGTCCGTTCCGGCGCCAAGGCCCGTCAGGCCAAGTCCAAGGCCCGTCTGGCCGCCTATGAGCGGATGGTCGACGAGCAGGAATCGATGCGCGGCGCCCAGACCCACGCCCACATCCAGATCCCGCCCGGGCCGCGCCTGGGCAATGTCGTGCTGGAAGTCGAAGGCCTAGCCAAGACCTATGGCGACAAGACCCTGTTCGACAACCTGACCTTCAAGCTTCCGCCCAACGGCATCGTCGGCGTCATCGGCCCCAACGGCGCCGGCAAGTCGACCATGTTCAAGCTGATCACCGGTCAGGAAACCCCCGACGGCGGCACGATCAAGGTCGGCGAGACGGTCAAGCTGGCCTATGTCGACCAGTCGCGCGACGACCTGAAACCGGACGAGACCATCTGGCAGGCCATCTCCGGCGGCACCGATGTGATGATGGTCGGCAAGCGCGAGATCAACACCCGCGCCTATGTCGGCAGCTTCAACTTCAAGGGCGGCGACCAGCAGAAGAAGGTCGGCCAGCTGTCGGGCGGTGAGCGCAACCGCGTCCACCTGGCCAAGACCCTGGCCTCGGGCGGCAATCTGATCCTGCTCGACGAACCGACCAACGACCTGGACATCGAAACCCTGCAGAACCTCGAAGAGGCGCTGGAAGAGTTCGCCGGCTGCGCCGTGGTCATCTCCCACGACCGCTGGTTCCTGGACCGTCTGGCCACCCACATCCTCGCCTTCGAAGGCGACGGCCATGTGGAATGGTTCGAAGGAAACTTCGAAGCCTACGAACAGGACAAGATGCGTCGCCTGGGCGCCGACAGCATCATCCCCAAGCGCATCCAGCACCAGAAGTTCGGCCGCTGATCGATCTGTGATAGGATGCGGGACATGAGCGATGATCTTCTGTCCCGCATCACTATCGAAGACGGCAAACGCGCCGGTCGGCCCTGCATCCGGGGCATGCGTATCGCCGTGCATGACATTCTCGGGTGGCTGGCCTCCGGAATGACTGAGGCCCAGATTCTTTCCGACTACGAGGAATTGGAAGCCGACGACCTGCGGGCCGCCCTGGCCTACGCCGCGCAGGCGCTCGATCATTCGGTGGCGGCCGCTGCAGCTTGAAATTCCTGCTCGATCAGAACCTGCCCGTCCGCCTGATCGATGCGATCACAGCATTCGATCATGAGGTCGAACACGTCAGATTGATGGGGCTGGCCACGGCAGGCGACCGGGAAATCTGGGCCTTGGCGGCGTCACGGGGGGCGGTCGTCGTCAGCAAGGACAAGGACTTTCTTTTGCTGGCGCAGCTTAGCGCCAGCGGTCAGCCACTGGTCCACCTCAACCTCGGAAACTGTTCGAACGACGAACTCTACGCCATCGTGCGGCGCGACTGGACCAGCGTCGTCGCTCGGCTGACCGACGGCGCGGCCATTGTGGAGGTCCGACCATGACCCAACGCCCCGCCGTTCTCATCATGCAGCGGCATCTCGCCCCGCTCTCGCCGATCCTGGAGAGCGCCTATGACGTCTACCGCTTCTGGGAAGGCCCGCCGATCGAGGCCGCCCATGACATCCGCGCCCTGATCGTCGCCGGCGAGGCCCCGCTGGACCAGGCGCTGATCGAACGCCTGCCCAACCTCGACCTGATCGCCTGTTTCACCTCTGGCTATGACGGCATCGACATCGACTGGTGCCGCGCGCGTGGCCTGCCCGTCACCCACGCGCCCGGCGTCAATCACGAGGACGTCGCCGACCACGCCCTGGGCCTGATCCTGGCCGCCCGCCGCCAGATCGTCTCGGGCGACCGTCAGGTCCGGTCCGGCGACTGGACCGCCGAGACCCGCACCCTCACCCCCTCTGTCCGAGGCCAGAAGGTCGGCGTCGTCGGCCTGGGCGCCATCGGCAAGGCCGTCGCCGCTCGCTGCGCGCCCTTCCGAATGGAGGTGGCGTGGTGGGGCCCCCGCCCCCGCGACGCCGAATGGCCCCGGGCAGAATCTCTGCTCAGCCTTGCGAAACAGAGCGACATCCTCGTGGTCGCCTGCAAGGCCGACGAAACCAACCGCGGCTTGATCTCGCGCGAGGTGCTTGAGGCGCTCGGCCCCGACGGCCTGCTGATCAATGTCTCGCGGGGCCAGGTGATCGACGAGGACGCCCTGATCGCCGCGCTGAAATCCGGCGCCCTGGGCCAAGCCGCCCTTGATGTTTTCGCAGAGGAGCCGACCGATCCAAACCGTTGGGCCGACGTACCCAATATGGTCCTGACGCCTCACACCGCCGGCGCCACGACAGCCGGCGTTCAGGGCATGCTGATGCTGCTGATGCAGAACCTTCAGGCGCATTTCGCCGGGGAACCACTGAAAACGCCCGTCCTCTAGGCGGTTTTCACTTGCATAATCATATAAGGATATCCTTATATGATCTCATGAGTCTTACCGCCGACCAGACTGTCGAAGCCCTGCGCGCCGCCGGCGAGCCGACCCGTCTGCGCATCCTGTCGCTGCTGGCCGGCGAGGAGCTTTCGGTCATGGAGATGTCGCGCATCCTCGACCAGAGCCAGCCGCGCGTCTCACGCCATCTGAAACTGATGACCGACGCCGGCCTGATCGAACGATTCCCCGACGGCGCCCGCGTCTATTATCGCCTGTCCCACGACGCCCACGCCCGCCGGTTGATCGACACTGTTCTGGACATCCTGGCCGACGACGCCGGGGAGGCGGACCATCGTCGCCTGGACGAGGTTCGCAAGGATCGCGAACAGGCGGCCGAAAGCTATTTCGAACAGATCGCCCCGCAATGGGACCGTCTTCGCTCCCTCTATGTCAGCGAAGCCGCCGTCGAGGCCGCCCTGGAAAAGGCCGTCGGCCCCGGCCCGTTCAAGCGGGTCGTCGATCTGGGCACCGGCTCCGGCCGCATGCTGACCCTGTTCGGCAAGAAGGCCAAGATGTCGGTCGGGCTGGATCTCAGCCAGAACATGCTCAACATCGCCCGCGCCAATGTCTCCAAGGCCGGGCTGAACAAGGTCGAACTGCGTCATGGCGACATCTTCGCCACCCGCCTGCCCGCCGGCAGCGCCGATCTGGTGATCGTGCATCAGGTGCTGCACTATCTGGCCGACCCCTTCGCCGCCGTGGCCGAGGCCGCGCGCCTGGTCTGCCCCGGCGGCCGGCTGGTGATCGTCGATTTCGCGCCCCATGATTTCGAACATATGCGCGAGGCGCATCAGCATCGCCGCCTGGGCTTCGCCGACCACGAAATCAACGGCTGGCTGACCGACAGCGGCCTGACGCCCTCCCCGCCGATCGCCCCGCCGCCCGACAATGAGGGCCTGACCGTGACGATCTGGACGGCGGAACGTCCCGTCAACGCATCCTTGGCCCAGGCCAGAAAGACCGCATGATGGCCGCGTCCTCCACCAATCTCGCCGAAGCCCGCGCCCTGCTGCTGTCGCCGCTGGGTCCGGTCGCCCGCGCCGGCTCGAACCACGACGCCGTTCGCGTCTCCTTCGAATTCTTCCCGCCCAAGACCGACGAGGCCGAAGCCAATCTGTGGACGGCGATCCGCCGCCTTGAGCCGCTGAATCCGGCCTTCGTCTCCGTCACCTATGGGGCCGGCGGCTCGACCCGCGAACGCACCCACCGCACCGTCCAGCGCATCATCGCCGAGACCTCGCTGCGTCCCGCCGCCCACCTGACCTGCGTCGAGGCCAGCCGCGACGAGGTCGACGAGGTCATCGCCGGCTACAAGAGCATCGGCGTCGATCACATCGTGGCCCTGCGCGGCGACCCGCCCGGCGGCGGCGGCATCGGCGGCGTCTACCAGCCCCGCGCAGACGGCTACGCCAACGCCACCGAACTGACCGCCGCCATCAGCCGCGTCGGCGGTTTCGACGTCACGGTGGGCGCCTATCCCGAAAAACACCCCGAAAGCCCCTCCATCGACCACGACATCGATGTGCTGAAGGCCAAGGTGGACGCCGGCGCCACCCGCGCCGTCAGCCAGTTCTTCTTCGACATCGACGCCTTCCTGCGCTTCCGCGACCGGGTGCGGGCGGCGGGCGTAACCATTCCGCTGATCCCCGGCGTCATGCCCGTGTCCAACTTCGCCGGCCTGACCCGCATGTGCGGCGCCTGCGGGACCAGCATCCCCGACTGGCTGAAGGCTCACTTCGACGGACTGGACGACGATCCCGAAACCCGCCGACTGCTCGCCGCCTCCGTCGCCGCCGAAACCTGCGCCCGCCTGCACGAAGAAGGCTTCTCCGACTTCCACTTCTACACCCTGAACCGCGCCGATCTGGTCTATGCGATCTGCCGCGTGCTGGGCGTGCGTGAACAGAAGGCAGCCGCCTGATGACCTCTCCCCTCACCCGCGCCGAACGCATCGCCGCCCTGCATGCGGCGGCCAAGGAACGCATCCTCGTTCTCGACGGGAGCTGGGGCGTGATGATCCAGCGTCGGGGCCTGTCCGAAGCCGACTTCCGCGCCGACCGGTTCGTCGCCGCCAACGGCTATGACGAGGCGCAGCAGATGAAGGGGAACAACGACATCCTCTGCATCACCCGCCCGGACATCATCTCGGACCTGCACGACCAGTATTACGCCGCCGGCGCCGACATCTCCGAGACCAACACCTTCTCCGGCACCACCATCGCCCAGGAGGACTACGCCCTGGACGCCCAGGCGGTGTGGGACATCAATCTGGAAGGCGCCAAACTGGCCCGCGCCGCCGCCGACCGCTGGACGGAAAAGGAGCCGCACAAGCCGCGCTTCGCCGCCGGCTCCATCGGCCCGCTGAACAAGATGCTGTCGATGTCGTCCGACGTGAACGACCCCGGCGCCCGCAGCGTGACCTTCGACCAGGTCCATGAGGCCTATCGCCATCAGGTGAAGGCGCTGAACGAGGGCGGGGTCGATCTCTATCTGATCGAGACCATCACCGACACGCTGAACTGCAAGGCCGCGATCAAGGCCATCAAGGACCTGGAGGACGAGGGCATGGACGCCCTGCCCATCTGGATCAGCGGCACCATCACCGACCGTTCGGGCCGCACCCTGTCGGGCCAGACGGCCGAGGCCTTCTGGAACAGCGTCCGTCACGCCAAGCCCTTCGCCATCGGCTTCAACTGCGCCCTGGGCGCCGACCTGATGCGGCCCTTCATCGCCGAACTCAGCCGCGTAGCCGACACCCTGGTCGCCGCCTACCCCAACGCCGGCCTGCCCAACGCCATGGGCCAGTACGACGAGGAGCCGCACGAGACCGCCCACTTCATCGAGGAATGGGCCGCCTCCGGCCTGGTCAACATCGTCGGCGGCTGCTGCGGCACCACGCCGGACCACATCAAGCATGTCGCCGAAGAGGTCGCGCCGCTGAAGCCGCGCGCCATCCCGGAACGCCCGGTGGCCTTGCGGCTCTCGGGGCTAGAGCCCTTCGAGATGGTGGCGTGATGAAGGTGGAGATTTCTCGAGAGGATTTCGAAGCGTTTTCTGACGAACTCGAAAAGTTTGTTTCCAGCCTGGATACTGGTTTTCGAGCACGCTTTCGTCGCTCCCATGATGCAATCCTCATCTGGACCAACCCAGTCGACCGTAGACACCCCCGACTTGAAGTAAGCGCATCCGAGACGGACTTATCGTTTTCTCTTGGCAGCGCGGGTGAAGATGAAATTCCGATGACTTCCGCCAACGCCCGCTGGGTACTGGCCGTCTTGGACGCCTGCCGTGATGGCCGGGTTCGATATGTAACGATGAAGTCGAGCTTAATGCCTGCCTTTGCAGTGATGTTGACGACGAGGGGCCTGAACGAATTCTCCTGGATCGGACAAGGCGAGACAGGACAACGGTTGATCAAGGCGGGGCCACGAAAAGTGCATTCCTATCCCATCACAGGCTGGCAGGAAGCACTCGCCTGATGCGCCCCACCTTCATCAACGTCGGCGAACGGACCAACGTCACCGGCTCGGCCAAATTCCGCAAGCTGGTGGTCGAGGGCGACTATTCCGCCGCGCTCGACGTCGCCCGCCAGCAGGTCGAGGCCGGCGCCCAGGTCATCGACATCAACATGGACGAGGGCTTGCTGGACGGCGCCGTCGCCATGCGGACCTTCCTCAACCTGATCGCGGCCGAGCCCGACATCGCCCGTGTGCCGGTGATGATCGACAGCTCCAAATGGGAGGTGATCGAGGCGGGCCTGAAGTGCGTCCAGGGCAAGCCCATCGTCAACTCGATCAGCATGAAGGAGGGCGAGCAAGCCTTCCGCGATCATGCGATCAAATGCCTGCGCTACGGCGCCGCCGTCGTGGTCATGGCCTTCGACGAGGTGGGCCAGGCCGACACGGCCGCCCGCAAGATCGAGATCTGCACCCGCGCCTACAACATCCTGGTCAACGAGGTCGGCTTCCCGCCCGAGGACATCATCTTCGACCCCAATATCTTCGCCGTGGCGACGGGGATTGAGGAGCACGACAACTACGCCGTCGACTTCATCGAGGCGGTCAAGGTCATCAAGGGTGCCCTGCCCTACGCCCGCATCTCGGGCGGCGTGTCGAACGTCTCGTTCAGCTTCCGCGGCAACGAGCCGGTGCGCCGGGCGATCCACAGCGTCTTCCTGTATCACGCCATCGCGGCCGGAATGGACATGGGCATCGTCAACGCCGGCGACCTGCCGGTCTATGACGACATCGACCCCGAGCTGCGCGAGGCGGTCGAGGACGTGATCCTGAACCGCCCCCAGCGGACCAATGTCTCGAACACCGAGCGGCTGGTCGACATGGCCCCTCGCTACAAGGGCGAGAAGGGTCAGGCCCGCGTCGTCGATCTGAAATGGCGCGACCAGCCGGTCGGCAAGCGGATCGAACACGCCCTGGTCAACGGCATCACCGAGTTCATCGAGGCCGACACCGAAGAAGCCCGCCTGGGCGTCGAACGTCCGCTGCACGTCATCGAAGGTCCGCTGATGGACGGGATGAACGTGGTCGGCGACCTGTTTGGCTCGGGCAAGATGTTCCTGCCCCAGGTGGTCAAGTCCGCCCGGGTGATGAAACAGGCCGTCGCCTGGCTGGAACCCTTCATGGAGGCCGAGAAGGCCGGCAAGCCGCGCGAACAGGCGGGCCGGATCCTGATGGCCACGGTCAAGGGCGACGTCCACGACATCGGCAAGAACATCGTCGGCGTCGTGCTGCAATGTAACAACTACGAGGTCATCGACCTGGGCGTCATGGTCCCGGCCGACCGGATCCTGGACGCCGCCGTCGAGCACAAGGTGGACATCATCGGCCTGTCCGGCCTGATCACCCCGTCGCTGGACGAGATGGTCTTCGTCGGCGCCGAGATGGAACGGCGCGGCTTCGACATCCCCCTGCTGATCGGCGGCGCCACCACCAGCCGCACCCATACGGCGGTCAAGATCGAACCCGCCTATCGCCGCGGCTCGACCACCTATGTCGTCGATGCTTCGCGCGCCGTCAGCGTCGTCTCGGGCCTGCTGTCCAAGACCGAGCGGGCCAAGAACGAGGCCGCCACCCGCGACGAATACATCCGCATCCGCGAGCAGTATGCGCGCGGCCAGGAGGTCAAGGCCCGCGCCACCCTGGCCCAGGCGCGCGAGAACCGCTTCCGCATCGACCCGACCCAGCCCATGCCCGGCAAGCCGTCCTTCATCGGCGTGAAGGCCTTCGACGCCTGGGACCTGAAGGACCTCGCCGACCACATCGACTGGACCCCCTTCTTCGCCAGTTGGGAGCTGATCGGCCGCTATCCGCTGATCCTGGAGGACGAGATCGTCGGCGAGGCTGCGCGCGACCTGTTCGAGGACGCCAAGCTCATGCTGAAGCGGGTCATCGACGAGAAATGGTTCACGGCCAAGGGCGTGGTCGGCTTCTGGCCCGCCCGCGCCGACGGCGACGACGTCATCGTCTTTGCCGACGAAAATCGCGACGCGGAGATCGCCCGCTTCCACACCCTGCGCCAGCAGATCAAGAAGTCGAACGGCAAGCCCAACCTGGCCCTGTCCGACTTCATCGCCGAAGAGGGCGACGACTATATCGGCGCCTTCGCCGTCACCGCCGGCCACGGCGAACTGGAAGTCGCCAAACGGTTCAAGGACGCGGGCGACGACTATTCCGCCATCCTCGCCACCGCCCTGGCGGACCGCCTGGCCGAGGCCTTCGCCGAGCGGCTGCACAAGGAAGTCCGCACCCAACTCTGGGGCTACGCCGCCGACGAGGCGACCGACATCGACGACCTGATCACTGAACAATACCAGGGCATCCGCCCCGCCCCCGGCTATCCGGCCCAGCCCGACCATACGGAAAAGGCCACCCTGTTCCGCCTGCTTCAGGCCGAGGCCAACGCCGGCATGGCCCTGACCGAGAGCTTCGCCATGACCCCCCCGGCCTCGGTCTCGGGCCTCTATTTCGGCCATCCGGGCAGCCACTATTTCGGCGTCGGCAAGATCGATCTGGACCAGGTCGAGGACTACGCCCGGCGCAAGGGCTGGGACGTGACCACCTGCGAACGCTGGCTGGCCCCCATCCTCAACTACGATCCCTACGCCGCCAAACGCGAAACGGCGGCCTGAGCCGTAGCTCAGGCCGCCGTCTAGACGTCTTGAGGTTTGCCGCGATCAGTTCGGCGCGGCTGTCGCCGGCGCACCGGTCTCGGTCAGGCCCACATCGGCCAGGGTCGCCGGCGGGGTGGTGATATTGGCGCGGATGCGGCGCGCGGCGTGTTCACACCGGCCCGGCAGGCCATAGAACAGACCGAACGACTGGCTGCGCGCCGCCTCGTCTTGCGTGGCCAGCAGCGCAGCCCACTGGGCCTTGGCGGACGCGGCGGCTTGCTGCGCAGCGGCCTTGGTCGCGGCGGTCTGACGCGGTTCTGCGGCGGCCAGGGCGCTGCGGAAATCCTGCGCCTCCAGACGACCCAGACGCACCAATTCGAGATCCTCCGGCGAATGATCGGTCAGGCTCTCGCCAAGATCGGCATGGCCCGTGACCAGGGCGTCGCACCAGGCCACCAACGGATAATCCTGCGTCGGCGCCCCGCGCGGCAGCGGCCGGGCATAGGCCATGGCCTCGCGCACCTTCAGGGCGTCGGCGGTCTCGGCCGAGACCGCGCCGGTGACGATGGGGCCGTCCTGGGCTTGAACATTCTGGGGGCCGCTTAGACAGAGGGGTATGGCAATCAAAGCGCCAACGACCGAGCTGATAATTTTACACATGTGTTTCCTGCAAGCGGATAAGCGAAGCCAAGCGCCCAATTGGCTTCCCACGAATACCATCCAACATGGCTGTAATGGGGCAGACAAAATAAAGGGCGGCGAACCCGAGTTCGCCGCCCTCCATTTCGTACACGACAGTGACTGTTAGAACGCCCAGTCGAAGCCGACCCGCATAAAGCGGGGCTGTTGATAGGCAACCGGCCTGCCGTAGTTGGGATCCACGGCGCCCGAAGCCAGGTCGCCCTGTTCGTAAAGCTCGGTTTGACCCTTCTCGTTGAAGACGTTGAAGATGTCTGCGCGGAGCACCAGATCGCCGGGCAACGAGACCGGAACCGTGTAGCGAACCGACAGGTCGAGGTTTCCAGTCCATTCGGAGTTGAAGCGTGAACCCCGCGGAACACCGATACCTTGGCAGAAGCGCGAGGAAACGCCATAGGCGGCCGCATCTGCGTCGGTCGGGTGCACGCCCAAGCAGCCGTAAGGCTTACCGGACTGAACACGAAGGTTGGCGCCGAGCAACAGGCCATCAAAGACCTGATACGATCCAAACAGTTTGATCTGGTGAGCACGGTGGTTCGGCAGCAAGCCGTACTGGTTATCCGCCAGACCGACGTGGTCAAACAGAATGGTGGAGCCAGCGTCCGTCTGACCGTTATCCGACAGGACCGTGCCTTCGTAGTTACCAATGTTCTTGGAAACAACGTAGGAGCCTTGCAGGCCCCACTTACCATCGAATGCACGCTCGAACTGGAAGGTAAGGCCCGTGTACTCGCGGACTGCCTTCACATAGCCAGTTTCCTGCGCCGAAACCGTAATGATGCGTGAGGTAGTTTCACCAGGAAGCGGATCACGCAAGCGGAAGGTCAGGTCACGGCCTGGGTTGGCGATCAGGTATTGATAGTCACCGAAGTAGATGTCCTCACAACCAACGATGCCTTCACGAGCGCAGAGCGCGTTGATGTAGGCATCAACCGCGATGTCTTCCGACGTGTTGTTCAGGCGACGGTGCGTCAAGGTCACACCGGCAGACCACAGATCGCCGAACTGACGCTCATAGCCCAAGACGAACTCGTCCTCAGACGTGGGGTCCAAGTTCAATGCGGACTTCGAGATTGCAGGTTCAACGCTGCCATTCCCGTTGACTTCGCACGCAACGACGCCGGTGGCGCCACGGCCGCCTGCAGGGCAGGCTGACGGTCCGGTGCGGTAGCCTGGGTTGCTAGCCAGAGTGATCTGACTTCCCAGCGCGGCGGGCAAGCCCGTGACCGGGTCGATCTGGAAACCGCCGGCCGGTGCATTGAAATACTCGTTGAAGAACAGGTCGCCCGAACGGAAGCCGAGGTTCAGAGCCGGCGGAACAAAATAACGGCCGTAAGAACCGAAGATGCGATCGACGCGATTGCCGGTGGGATCGTAGCTGAACCCTGCGCGCATCGCATAGTTGTCGTTCAACTCAACAGACTTGTCGCCCGCCAGGTTTTCGGCAGCGAAGGAGTCATTTCTGACGCCGACCTGGACGTTCAACTGATCGTTCACATCCCACGAGTCCTGGATGTACCAAGCGCGGTTTTCGCCCTTGATGGTGCCGCCGAACGTACCGACAGTCACCTGAACGTAATCTTGTCCAGGCGCCACGCCGCGCGCGTCGTTCGCAGAACCTGTACGATAGATATAGTTGAAGCCACCGTTCCGTCGAGAAACTTTGAACTCTTCGAGTTTCTCATTGTCGATGCCGAAGCGAACGTGGTGGTCGCCGAAGATGCTGAAGTAGACATCAGCGTCGGCTCGGTAGAACTCACGGCGGGTATCGATGATGCTTTGCGAGCCCGTCGCCTGCGTTGTCGACAGCCGCTGCGTCGTTCCTGAGCGAACATCCTGGACGAGGGAAAGCGACGGGTCACCTGGCAGAGTGTTGTTCGTATCTTCATTGACGCCGTAAGCAGCCGAAACCGTCAGCCAATCCGTGAAGGATCCGGTGTAGCGGCCAACATAGTTTTCACCGCCCTGCTGGAATGTCGTTTTATTCGAGGTCGTACCGATCACGCCAGTGCGGTTATTGAACGTGTAGGTATTACGTTCCGTTTCCCGTGTCGTATCGAAGTAGGTCAGCTCAACGCGGTGCCCCTCGAACAGGTTGGCGTCGACTTTTGCGCCGTAGAAAGGATCGTCCGACTTGTCGACACTGTAGCTGTTGCCGGTGATGGACGCGAAGCGGCTTTCGTTGTCACGACCTTGCGCCAAGCCGTAGAAGAACAGGCGGTCACGGATGATGGGGCCGCCAAGCTCCAGCGTGTAATCAGCCTGTCTCGTTTCGGTCAGGCGGTTGGCGGATTGGAAGGTGTCTGGCGACGTCTCTTCCAGTTCCGACCCGGTGTAGTTGCCGTGCAAGGCCATCTTGAATTCGTTGGTGCCGGACTTGGTCACCGCGTTGATGACACCGCCAAGAGCACGACCAAACTCGGCAGGATAACCACCGGTCTTCACTTCGATCGTTTTGTAAAAGTCGAACGGGACAGTCACGGAACCGACATAGGTGTCGAAGTTGGTGGTGTTCAGGCCGTTCACATAAAAGGCGTTCTCACCCACCGACGCACCACCGATCGACGGCTGACCGGCGAATGCAGAGTTGGCTGCTGACCCGCCAGCGGTCGCCGTGGGCGCCAGAAGCGTGACTGCAGTGATGCTGCGACCCACCGGAACCTGCTTGGTCAGTTCTTCAACATCGACGGTCAGACCCGTCGTGGTCCGCGTAAAGTCGACGCCTTGACGAACGCCCACAACAACGATCTCACCGAGGTTACTCGAATCAGCGCCAGCCGCGCCTTGGGCAGCCAAAGTGAACGTGAACGACGATGAGTCGCCCAGCGAGACCACGACCTGTTCGGACAGCGTCTCGTAACCAGGCGCATCAACCACGACGTCGTAACGTCCAGTCGGGATCAGAGGAATGCGAAATGTGCCGTTTGCGCCTGTCGTCACGTTGCGGGTCGCACCTTGCGCGGCGGACCTTACGGTGACCGCAGCGCCCGAAAGCACCATGCCATCGCTGCCTCGCACAACACCAGCCAGCGTTCCGTTGGTGTAATCCTGCGCAGCGGCAACAGTGGGCATCAATAGCGTAACGGCAGGCACCGCAACCACCGCCATAAGCGCGGCACTGCCGATCATGGTCGAATGGAGTAATAGCTGTTTGATATTCAGCGTCATGAAAGAATTCCCCTTCCCTCGACGCGCCTACGATTTCGCAGGCAGCGACACGAATCTCATGCGACAAAAGCATGAATGGCACGAGGTTAGAGCCTTCGATGACTAGGTGGATAGCTTTGAAATCTCCACGTCGTATCTTACTCGTCGTGTGTCGCAATCTCGCCACAGACCTGTCGCCTACCTGACAATTCGGTAATGGGTTACTACTTGGACGCGACTGGCGTAGGGCGCCGGCTCCGGCGTGCAGGAGGCGGCGATCAACTGCGTCGCCATGAGACAGAGAAGGGCCGCCGCGATGGGCTGGAGCCGATTTGAGACAGCGAAGGCGATTGATCGGGCCATGGCGGGCGCTCCGGCAAGGGTTACCAAGAAGTTAAGGCAAGGCCCGCGCCAGATGCGGACAGGTCGGTGATGATTCCCTTCGTGCGTGAGTTCGACTTCGCCTATGGGCGGCGCGACCAGGTTTCGCCCCTGATCCAGCGGGTGATCGCGAACAATCCGGGGCCGTTCACCTTCACCGGAACCGGGACCTATGTGGTCGGACGGCCCGAGGCGGGATCAGCGGTCGCGGTGATCGATCCGGGGCCGCTGGACCCGGCGCATCTGGAGGCCTTGCTGGCTGCGGTCGAAGGGCGGACGGTCAGCCACGTGCTGGTGACCCATACGCACCGCGATCACGCTCCCCTCGCCCGCCCCTTCACCGAGCGGACCGGCGCCATGATTCTGGCCGCCCGGCCGCCGGCGCAGGAGACGCACGCCTCGGGCGGGCTGGACGAGGAGGAGGACGCGGTCTTTGCGCCCGATCAGGTTCTGACGGGCGGCGAAATCATCGAGGGCGACGGCTGGACGATGGAGGCGATGTTCACGCCGGGCCATGCGTCAAATCACATGGCCTTCGTGCTGAGGGAGGAAAACGCCCTGTTCAGCGGGGATCACGTCATGGGTTGGGCGACGACGGTGGTGGCGCCCCCGGACGGAAACATGCGCGATTACATGGCCAGCCTGGATGCGGTGATCGCCCGGGACTTCGCCACGCTGTGGCCGACGCACGGGGCGCCGGTGACGCAGCCCGCCCCCTTCCTGGCCGCCTATCGCGCGCACCGGCTGGAGCGGGAGGCCCAGGTGCTGGCGCGGCTGCGGGCGGGGGACCGGAGCGTGGCGGAGATGGTGCCGGTGCTCTATGCGGCGGTGGATCAGCGGCTGTGGCCGGCGGCGTCGCTGTCGGTCCTGGCCCATCTGATCAAGCTGGTGGAGGACGGGGCGGCGACGGCGGAACCGGAGCCGGGCCTGAGGGCCGTGTTCCACCTGGCCTAGCGGATCTCCTCTTCCAGGGCGGTGACGATCCTGTTCATCAGGCGGCAGGTCGCGCCGCCGTCGGGGCGGGAGTCGCGGGCGGCGACGCGGATGTCGGTTCGGCCGGGGCGGATGCGGACGACGGCGTCATAGGCGAAGCCGAACCAGGCGCCTTCGTGAACGCCCTCGACCTCGAAGGTCGAGGCGCGGACGATCGGGAAGCCGGCGTCGACCAGGGCCGAGACGGCCTGCTGGGCCAGGACCTGGGTCGGGATCGAACGGGCGGCCGAACAGGATTCGGGGCCGGTCACGCCGGAGGCGTCCGGATGCAGGGCCGCCAGGCGACTGTAGGCCGGGGGTTCGGCCACATTGGTGCTGATGTCGCGCGGGGACGGCTGGGCCAACCGCTGTCCCTGATGCAGAAACACCGCCAGGGTCGCGCAGGCCAGGACCAGGGCGACGACGGCGAAGATCCAGCGCCGGCCAAGGTCTCGCAGCGCCAGGGCCAGCACGAGCAGGGCCGCCGCCATCCCGACCCAGGCCATGCCTCGCGCCACGGTCCAGGTCAGCAGGTCATAGGTGACGGCTCGATCGACGCCGCCGAACAGGGTCGCCGCCATGGCCGCGACCACCAGGACCGGGGCGACCGCCGTCAGGGCGGTCAACCCCGGGATCAGGGCGGGGACAGGCTTTTTCGACGACATCGGCGCTCCGGATCTTCAACCAGGCTGAATCTCTGGCAAGCGGTAGTCCTTCATCCGCTCGCGCAGAAGCTTCTTGTCGATCTTGCCGGTGGCGCCCAGCGGAATCTCGTCCACGGCGACTACGTCGTCGGGCATCCACCATTTGGCGATCTTGCCGTGCAGGAAGTCGAGATGCTCCTGCTTGTCCAGGGTCTCGCCGTCCTTGAGCCGCACGATCAGGACCGGCCGTTCGTCCCATTTGGCGTGGGCGGCGCCGATGACGGCGGCCAGCTCGACCTTGGGATGGCCGACGGCGATATTCTCGATCTCGATGGAGCTGATCCATTCGCCGCCGGACTTGATCACGTCCTTGGAGCGATCGGTGATCTGCATGAAGCCCAGGTCGTCGACCGTCGCCACGTCCCCGGTGTCGAAGAAGCCCTCGTCGTCGACGATGTCGCCCTCCTCGCGGAAATAGGCGCGGGCGACGGTCGGGCCCTTGACCATCAGATGGCCGAAGGTCACGCCGTCGTGCGGCAGGGCCGCCCCGGCGTCGTTCTTGAGCTTCAGCTCGACGCCCAGCGGCGGCGTGCCCTGTTTGACGCGCCATTTCAGCTGTTCCTCGAACGGCTTGTCCGCCAGTTCGGGGGTCATGTTCGACAGGGTGCCGATGGGCGAGGTCTCGGTCATGCCCCAGCCCTGCAGCACCTCGATCCCATAGTCGTCGTGGAAGGCGCGGATCAGGCTTTCGGGCACGGCGGAGCCGCCGATCAACACGCGCTTGACCGTCGAGAGCCGCAGGTCGTTCTGCTTCATATGGCCCAGCAGCCCCTGCCAGACGGTGGGCACGGCGGCGGAGAAGGTGACCTTCTCGCTCTCCAGCAGTTCGTAGATCGAGGCGCCGTCCATCTTGGCGCCCGGCATGACCAGTTTGGCGCCCGCCGCCGGTCCGCCGAAGGCGATGCCCCAGGCGTTGGCGTGGAACATCGGCACGACGGGCAGGATCACCTCGTTGGGCGTGGCGCCCAGGACGGTGGACTGCAGGCCCAGCAGGGTATGGATGAAGTTCGAGCGGTGCGAATAGAGCACGCCCTTAGGATGGCCCGTGGTGCCCGAGGTGTAGCACAGGCCGCAGGCGGTCTGTTCGTCGAAGTCGCCCCAGACCACCTCGGCCGACTGGCCTGCGATCACCGTCTCATAGGCCTCGGCCTTGGGCAGAGTCGTCTGCGGCATATGGGCGTCGTCGGTCATGATGATGACGCGCTCGACCTTGGGCAGGTGCGGCAGGATGGCTTCCAGCAACGGCACGAAGGTCAGGTCGGTGAAGATGACCCGGTCCTCGGCGTGGTTGATGATGTAGACCAGTTGCTCGGGGAACAGGCGCGGGTTCAGGGTGTGGCAGACCGCGCCGATCCCCATGACGCCGTACCAGGTCTCGATATGTTTGTCGGTGTTCCAGGCCAGGGTGGCGACGCGGTCGCCGGGCGCGATCCCCCAGGCCTTGAGGGCGTTGGACACGCGCCGGGCCCGGTCGTGGATCCGGCCGTAGGTGGTGCGGACGATCGGCCCCTCGACCGAGCGCGTCACCACCTCGCGGTCGCCGTGCCAGTGTTTGGCGTGGTCGATGATCTTGTCGACCGTCAGCGGCCAGTCCTGCATCAAGCCCAGCATGTCGTTTCCTGTTCCTATGGATGCGTCTGCTCGAGGCGACGCTTGCCCGGACGCTAACTTGGTTATCGGCGATAAGCAACGTGACCGAGGGAAGGTCCGGCGCGACGGATCGTCCCCGGATCGTCTGGTGGGGGCTGCTCGCGCAAGCCGCTGTGGCGCAGGCTTCGCCGACGTTCTAGAAGGCCGGCCATGACCATATTGATCGCGATCACGGGGGGCTCCGGCTCCGGCAAGAGCACCCTGGCCGAGGCCCTGGTCTCGGCCCTGCCGGAGGGCAAGGCGGTGCTGGTGCGCGAGGATTCCTATTATCGCGACGCGGCCTCCCTGCCCGGCTTCGACGCGGCCACCTTCGACTTCGACGATGTGGCGGCGCGCGACCACGCCCTGATGATCGCCGACCTGATGGAGCTGAAGGCCGGGCGGCCGGTCACGGCGCCGGTCTATTCCTTCATCCATCACGGCCGCGAGCCGGGCGGCGAGCCGATCCCCGCCAGCGAGGTGGTGATCGTCGAGGGCACTCATGTGCTGTGCACCCCCGAACTGACGGCCCTGTTCGACATCCGGGTCTTCGTCGACACCCCGTCCGACATCCGTTTCATTCGCCGCCTGTTGCGCGACCAGTCCGAACGCGGCCGTTCGGCGGATTCGGTCGTGGCCCAGTACCTGGCGACGGTGCGGCCGGGCCACGAACGGCTGACCGAGCCGTCGCGCACCCATGCCGACTTCATCATCGCCGACGCCACGGCGGCGGTGCGGCTGGAGGATCCGCAGGCTGTGGTGCGTCTGGCCGCCCCGGTCCTGGCCCATCCGCTGCTTCAGCCGCTGCTGGACGCCTAGAACCAGGGATCGTCGTCCGCGAAGACGGCGCCGGCGGCGACCCGTTCGGCCTGGATGCGAACCTGCTCCGCCGCCTCAGCCCACTTGTCGGCCAGTATGGCGTCCATCCGGGCGCACTGGATGACCAGTTCCGCCCGCAGGCGGTCGTCTTCCGCCTGTTCTTCGGGACTGCGCCTTTCCGGCGGCGGCAGGCCGCGACCGGGTCTAGGACGACGGGGTTTGGGATGGGCCATCAACGGCTCCTTTCAGGACAGGTCTGATCGTCCTCGCGCTTTCGCTGCGAAGTTATGGAGGGCTGGGCGGGGCGCCGGGCCTTCGCCCGGGGTTGGTTTAGTGTTTACCGTTTCGACGAAGGTTTGACGCCCCGCGCGGTTGGGTGGCCTGCAAGCTCGGGGCGCCGAGCGGTGGCGGTCTTATCGCCTAACCCCATAAGCCTGCGACGGGTTGGTGGTCCCTGCGAAGAAC
>NZ_JMQR01000059.1:0-20393 GCF_000698025.1 Brevundimonas sp. EAKA
GCCGCACCGCCCCGGCCCCCTCCCCCAGCTTGGCGATGGAGCTGGCGATGGTGAACAGCACCAGGGGCGCCACAACCATCCGGATCAGGTTCAGATAGACGTCGCCGATGGGTTGCAGCCAGACCTCGGCCCGTTCGCGCAGGATCAGCCCCGCGACGACGCCCAGGGCCAGGCCGGCGAAGGTGCGTTGCCACAGGGGTATTCTGAAGAAACGAGCGAACATGGAGGCGCTTTCGACAAGGGGTGCGCCAAACTGGTCATCGCGCCGGCTATCCGCAACCGCGCGAGTGCGGGTTCAGACCCCAGATTTACTGTCCGGCGCCCTCAGAATTTCAGCGCTCTCATCACGTAGAAGTCGGACAGGACGCCGTCGATCGCCTCCTCGACGTCCTCGAAGGCGTCAATCAGGACGTCGCCGCCCAGGGTTTCGACCGGAACCGGCGTGTAGCCGAAGGTCGTCAGTATGCAGGGCATGCCTGCGTCCCGCGCCGCCTCGGCGTCCGGCGCCGCGTCTCCGACCATGATGGCCCGCTCGGGGTCACCGCCGCCCGTGACCACGGCCTCTTTCAGATGGACGCCTGCGGGCTTTCGTGCGCTGACCCGATCCGGCCCGACGATGGCGGCGAAATGCCGGGTCAGGCCCAGCTTCTCGAGCAGAAGCTCTGACAGGTCCGACCGCTTGTTGGTCGCCACCACCAGAATCGCCCCGCGTTCGCTCAGCCGCTCCAGCGTCTCGACCACCCCCTCGAACGGCTGCGAACCGTCGGCGATGTGGGCGGTGTAATCGACCAGAAACCGCTCGAACAGTTCATCCGATTGCGCCCGTTCGACCGATGCCCCGGCCGCCTCGAACCCATGAACCAGCAGCGCCCGCGCGCCCGAACCGATCAGGGTCGAGGCGGCTTCCATCGGCACGGGCGGCAACCCTTCCTCGACCAGCAGCCGGTTCAGGGTTCCGGTCAGGTCCGGCGCGGAATCGACCAGGGTCCCGTCCAGGTCGAAGACAATGGTCCAGCCTTCCAGGTCGCGATCGGTCATCCACATCTCCCGCTGGCCCGCATGATGGGCTAGATCGCAGGACGACTAGACGCCGGAACGATTCATGACCAGCCAGACGCGCCCTCGCGCCGCCATCATTCTCGCCGCCGGCCAGGGCACGCGGATGAAATCGCCCCTGCCCAAGGTGCTGCATCCGGTCGGCGGCCGCGCCATGCTGGATCACGCCATCGACGCGGCCCAGGCCCTGGGCTGTCAGAAGATCGTCGTGGTGGTCGGCGCCCATTCGCCCGAGGTCCGCGCCCATGTCGTCAAACGCCTTGGCGAGGCGGCCATCGCCGTTCAGGACCCTCCCCTGGGCACGGGCCACGCCGTCCGCGCCGCCGAACAGACCCTGGCCGGATTCGACGGGGATGTGGTCGTGACCTATGGCGACGTGCCTCTGCTGAAGGCCGCCGACATCGAACCCGTGTTCAACCCCGAGGGCCTGACCGTCATCGGCTTCGAGGCGCGCGATCCGGGCGCCTATGGCCGGCTGATCCTCGACGGCGACGCCCTGGCCGCCATCACCGAGGCCAAGGAGGCCTCGCCCGAGGTCCTGGCGATCACGGCCTGCAACTCCGGCGTCATGGCCGCTCCGGCGGACCTGCTGTTCGCCCTTCTTGCCGATGTCCGTAACGACAACGCCAAGGGCGAATACTATCTGACCGACGTGGTCGAACTGGCCCGCAAGGCCGGCCGCCCGACCCGCGCCGTCTTCGCGGCCGAGGATTCGGTCATGGGCGTCAATTCCCAAGCCGAACTGGCCCAGGCCGAGGCCCTGTTCCAGAGCGTGCAGCGGGACGCCTTCCTGGCCGCCGGCGTCACCATGGCCGCGCCCGACACCGTCCACTTCGCCTGGGACACCCAGGTCGGCGGCGGAACCGTGATCGAGCCCTTCGTCGTCTTCGGTCCCGGCGCGGTGATCGAGGGCGGCGCCCGAATCCGCAGCTTCAGCCATATCGAGGGCGCGCGCGTGGCGTCCGGCGCAGAGGTCGGCCCCTACGCCCGCCTGCGGCCCGGCGCGGACCTGGCCGAGGGGGTCAAGATCGGCAATTTCGTCGAGGTGAAGAATGTGAAGATGGCCGCAGGCGCCAAGGCCAATCACCTGGCCTATCTGGGCGACGGCTCGATCGGCGCGGCCGCCAACATCGGCGCCGGAACCATCTTCTGCAACTACGACGGCTTCAACAAGGCGCAGACCGAGGTCGGCGCCGGCGCCTTCGTCGGTTCGAACTCCAGCCTGGTCGCCCCGGTCGTCATCGGCGACGGCGCCATCGTCGCCTCGGGCTCCGTGATCACCGAGGACGTGCCGGCCGACGCCCTCGCCTTCGGCCGCGCCCGTCAAACCCTTAAGCCGGACGCCGGCGCCGCCTTCCGCGAGAAGGCCAAAGCCAGGAAGGAAGCGGCGAAGGCCGCCAAGCTGAAATGAGCGATCTACAGAAGAAGAACGCCGGCGAGGCCGCTGCGGCCCATGTCGAGGCCGGCATGATCGTCGGCCTGGGCACCGGCTCGACCGCCGCCTGGTTCGTCAAGGCCCTGGCGGCGCGCGGCCTTTCTGGGCTGCGCTGCGTCCCGACCTCCGAGAAGACCGCCGATCTGGCGCGCGAACTGGGGCTGACCCTGTCGACGCTGGACGACACGCCGCGCATCGACCTGACCGTCGACGGCGCCGACGAGGTCGGTCCCGGCCTGGCCCTGATCAAGGGCGGCGGCGCGGCCCTGCTGCGTGAGAAACTGGTCTGGGAAGCGTCCAGCCGCTGTATCGTCATCGCCGACGCCGCCAAGGTGGTGCCGGTCCTGGGCGCCTTCCCCCTGCCGATCGAGGTCGTCGCCTTCGGCCACAAGACCACGGCCAACCGCATCGCCGACGTCCTGATCGACCATGACATCAACTCGCCGGCCCGCGTGCGCCAGGCGGATCGCGGCCTGGTCCGCACCGACGGCGGCAATCTGATCTATGACGCCGGCTGCAAGGCCATCCATGATCCGGTCCGTCTGGCCGATGATCTGAAACTGATCACCGGCGTGGTCGAACACGGCCTGTTTCTGGACCTGGCCGACCTGGCCATCATCGGCACGGACAGCGGGGTCGAAACCCTGACGCCCTGATCTCCCTCCACCTGGCGACCTTGCTCCAGGGTGTCCCGGCGCCTAAGTCCCACGCCTCGCCCCCGGTGTGACCGGAACCGATTTCAGACGATTCAGACTATTCAGACGCTGTTTTTTTGAGTCTGAACGGAGCGCCCGATGGCCGAATACGACTACGACCTTTTCGTCATCGGCGCAGGCTCCGGCGGGGTCCGAGCGGCCCGGCTGACGGCCCTGGGCGGCAAGAAGGTCGCCATCGCCGAGGAGTACCGGGTCGGCGGCACCTGTGTGATCCGGGGCTGTGTGCCCAAGAAATTCATGGTCATGGCCTCCGAGGTCAGCCACGCGCTCGAGATCGCCGAGGGCTACGGCTGGTCCTTCGACAACGCCCGGTTCGACTGGCCCACCTTCCTGGAGGCCAAGGACGTCGAGATCGCCCGCCTGTCGGGCATCTACGCCGCCAATCTGGGCAAGGCCGGGGTCGAGCTGGTCCACGGCCGCGCCGTGCTGAAGGACGCCCGTACGGTCGAGATCGTCGGCAAGAACCAGACCTTCACCGCCGAGAAGATCCTGATCGCTACGGGCGGCCGCCCGTGGAAGCCGGAAAGCCTGGAGGGCATCGAACACGCCATCACCTCCGAAGAAGCCTTCCACCTGCCCGAACTGCCCAAACGCATCCTGATCGCCGGCGGCGGCTATATCGCGGTGGAGTTCGCGGGGATCTTCGCCGGCCTGGGCGTCGAGACGACCCTGATCTACCGGGGCCCCAATATCCTGCGCGGCTTCGACGACGATGTGCGCGCCCACCTGGCCGGCGAGATCGAGAAGCGCGGGATCAAGGTCGTCCTGGGCTGCCAGCACGAGAAGATCGAGAAGACCGCCACGGGCCTGGTCAACCACCTCGAGAACGGGATGAAGCTGGAGACCGACGTGGTCATGTTCGCCACAGGGCGCATCCCCCACGTCAAGGACCTCGGCCTGGAGGCGGCCGGCGTCGAACTGAACGACGAGGGCGCGATCAAGGTCGATCCCTGGTCCAAAACGACGGCCGACAATATCTGGGCCATCGGCGACGTGACCGACCGGATGAACCTGACCCCCGTCGCCATCCGCGAGGCCGTCGCCTTCCACCAGACCGTCTATCGCGACAATCCCCAGCATTTCGACTACGAGGCCGTCGCCACCGCCGTCTTCAGCCAGCCGCCTGTGGGCATCGTCGGCCTGACGGAATCCGAGGCGCGTCGGTCATGTTCGGCCGGGGTCGATGTCTATCTGACCCGTTTCCGGCCGATGAAATACGCCTTCACCGGATCAGAGGAGCGCGTCCTCATGAAGCTGGTGGTCGACGCCGAAAGCCAAAGGGTTGTCGGCGTCCACATCGTCGGGCCCGACAGCCCGGAAATGATCCAGCTCGCCGCCATCGCCGTGAAGGCCGGCCTGACCAAGGCCCAATGGGACGCCACCTGCGCGGTCCACCCGACCATGGCCGAGGAACTGGTCACGATGAGAGAAAAACAGTCGGGCGCGACCTCGGCGGGGTGACGGCGGGGTCTTTGAGCGGCCGAACATCTGTCTAATAGTGCGTTTTTACAGTAGCTTGTGTCGACTTGCTGATAGCGTGAGGCCGCTCCCGGAACCGTTCGATCAGATCCAGCCGCGCGCTGTCCGGAACCGGCGTGGCGCTGGGGCCGTCGTTGCGGAACAGCATCAGCTGAGTGTCGCCGCCCCCGGCCATCGGCCAGTCCGGCCGCCCCACCCCATTGGGGTCGCCGGACCGTGAGAAGGCGATCCAGTAGCCCATCATCGCCGCCGAGGCCGCGACATCCGCCTCTCGGACCGGATAGGGCAGCAGCGGCAGGGTGCCGAACACATAGGGGCGCTCGATGGCGTGGGTCGCCCCGCCGTGCGGTTCGGGATTGTCCGGCGACGAGATGTCGAACCGGTATAGATAGGCCGGATGCCCCGCCGCCGCGTGCAGCCGCGCCAGCCGCCGCGCCGGCTCGGAGAAGACCGCGTCGGTGATGAAGCCCCGGTCGAAGCCCGCCTCCCCGCCATAGGCCGCCGTGATCGTGGCCCGCTCCAGCCAGGTCAGGTCGTCGTCGATCATGCCGTAGCCGTTGCGATCCGTCGGCTTCATCCACCAGAACTCGGCGCTGTTGGTCCCGATCACCATCGGCACAGGCGCCTGCCGCCCGGCTCGGAAGGCCGCTTCCACGGTCGAGGGCACGATCCGGCCGTCGATCAGGGACAGATCTCCGTTAGCGAAGACGGGCGCCGGGGTCAGCAGCAGCTCGACCGGCGCAGCGCGCAGATCGGCCGCAGTCAACAGGTTATGACCGTGGGCCCAGACCTCGCCCCGCTCACGCGCCGACGGCAGGTCATAGGCGCCGCGCCGGTCCAGCGGGGTCTGCAACTCGCGCCCCAGGCCCGACTGCACGATGGCGCGATCGAACAGGCCCCGCGCCGGCGGCGAAATCATCATCCGGGTGACGATGGCGCCGCCCGCCGACTCCCCGAAGATCGTCACATTGGCCGGGTCGCCGCCGAAGACCGCGATGTTCGCCCTGACCCACTGCAGGGCCGCGATGACGTCCATCAGGCCGTAGTTGCCCGCCGCCTCGTCCGCCGGTCGTTCCGCCGCCAGGGCCGGGTGGTCGAAGAAGCCCAACCGCCCCAGCCGATAGTTCATCGAGACCACGACCATGCCCTGACGGGCCAGATGGGATCCGTCGTACAGGGCCGCCGTGCCCGATCCATTGACTAGGCCCCCGCCGTGGATCCACACCATGACCGGGGCCGGCGACGCGGCGACGTCGGTCGGCCGCCACACATTCAGGTTCAGGCAGTCCTCGCTCATCGGCAAGGGCCCCACGCCGGGGTCGCCCTGCGGCGTGGCCTGGATGCAGATCGGCCCATAGGTCGAGGCGTCGCGCCGCCCTTCCCAGGTCGGGGCCGCGCCCGGCGGCCGCCAGCGCAGTTCCGCCACCGGCGGGGCCGCATAGGGAATGTTCTTGAACGCGGCGACCGTGTCGTCGGCCCGCCCGGCCAGCACGCCTTGGGCCAACTGGACGACCGGCTGTTCGGGAGGCGGCTGATCTGTCGGTTGAGCCATCATGAGGGAGAGGGTGGCCACGGCGCCGGCAAATGTCATGTCCCGTCCTTAGCAAATTCTCCTGACACGCCAATGACGATCAGGTGAAAGGCGAATTCTGGGTACGGTAGCGAACTCTTTGCCTCCTCGCGCGTTCGGCACCGGTTGGGCTGGGGTGTAGATTGACAGTACAAGTGAAACCGGGCGCTTCCGTAGTCGATTTGGCGGCGGCCTTCGAGGCGTCGCCAAATCCTTATCTTCTGCTTACGCCGGATCTGCGCATCGCCGAGGTCAATCACGCCTATGTCGAGGTCACAGGCGCTCGCCGCGAGGAGATCCTGGGCCGTCCCCTGTTCACGACCTTCGACGCCGGCCCCGGCGAAGATGCGCCCGAAAACGTGCGTCAGGTCCGGGCGTCCCTCGAAAAGGCGCGCGACACCCGCCAGCGCGACCACCTCGCCGTCGTGCGATACGCCATGCCGCGCAAATTGTCCGACGGCCAGGAGGTGTTCGAGGAACGAATCTGGAGCGCGACCCATACGCCAGTCCTGAACGCTGAAGGCGATGTCGTGCTGCTTCTTCAGCACACCATGGACATCACCGACCTGTCGCCGGCGATCCGCACCGATGAACCGACAACCGCCCTGGACGCCCTGATCGGCGGGTCGGTCCTGCGGCGAGCTCAGTCGGTTCAGGAGGACAATCGTCGCCTGGAGAGCGAGCGCAACCGTCTGGTCGAGATGTTCATGCAGGCGCCGGGGTTCGTAGCCATCCTGACCGGCCGCAACCACTGTTTCCAGATGCACAACGACGCCTACAGCCAGTTGATCGGCCATCGCGACATCGCGGGCAAGTCCATACGCGACGCCCTGCCGGAACTGGTCGGACAGGGCTATCACGAGTTTCTGGACACCGTCTTCGAAACGGGCGAGCCCTACGAAGGGCGAGAGAGCCTGGCGAAATTGCAAAGGACTCCCGGCGGCCCGCTGGAAACCCTCTATCTCAACTTCATCTATCAGCCGATCCGTGACGAGGCGGACGCCGTGGTCGGCATCTTCGTTCAGGGCCATGACGTCACAGCCAACGTCCTGGCGACCCAGCGCCAGAAGCTGATGATCGACGAATTGAACCATCGGGTTAAGAACACCCTCGCCACGGTCCAGTCGATCGCCATCCAGACCGCGCGTTCCCACGTCGCCCCCGCCACCTTCGCCGCAACCTTCCAGTCGCGGATACTGGCCCTGTCCCACACCCACGACCTGTTGACGCGAACCCATTGGGAAGGCGCGGATCTGCGGGCGATCCTGGAACACGAGACCGAAGCCTTCGGTCCCACCCGCATCAATCTCAACGGCCCGGCGACGGCGCTGCCCCCCGCCACAGCCCTGTCCCTGGGCATGATCTTCCATGAGCTTGCGACAAACGCCGCCAAATACGGAGCCCTTTCCACGCCCGATGGGCGTGTTCTGATCGACTGGAGTTTGGCCGATCAACGCGATCGAAAGCTGAAGCTTGTCTGGCGTGAAATAGGCGGTCCGAAAGTTACGCGACCGGACAGAAGAGGCTTCGGTAGCCGATTGATTGAACGAAACATTCGCCACGATCTGGCGGGGGAGATCGATCTAGTCTACGCCAGCGATGGATTGATTGCGGAACTGACGGTTCCACTCGACAGGACACCCGCCCCATGACCCAACCTCTAAACGGTCGCCGCATACTTGTGGTGGAAGACGAATCCCTGGTCGCCATGTTGCTCGAGACCATCCTCGAGGACATGGAGTGCATTCCCGTCGGCCCCGCGTCCAATATCGACGATGGTGAAGCCATGGCGCGCGACACTGTCGATCTCGACGCCGCCCTGCTGGACGTCAATGTCGCCGGCCGTCAGGTCTTCCCGGTCGCCGAGGCGCTGAAGGCGCGCGGCGTGCCCTTCGTCTTCTCCACCGGCTACGGCGAAGGTGGGTTGCCGGAAGAGTGGCGCGGCGCCACCACCATTCAGAAACCCTTCACCGAGGCCGCCGTTCGAGACGCCCTGATGAAGGTCATGGGCGTCGCCCAGGTCTAGAAATCAGGCGGACCGTCGATCCTTGCAGGATCGGCGCTTGTCCTGACGCCGTCTCTCCAGCGGCCGTGCAGCATGGGCTTGCCCAGCCAATAGGCCAGCTCTGCGGGGCGCTGGACATCCCAGGCCGCCAGGTCGGCGACCTTGCCGACCGCCAGGGTTCCGATCTGATCTTGCAGCCCCAGGGCCCATGCGGCTTCCCGCGTCGCGCCCGCCAGGGCTTCTTCCGGGGTCAGGCGAAACTGAACACAGGCCAGGTTCAGGGCGTCGGTCATGGACGCGACAGGAGAGGTGCCGGGATTGCAGTCGGTCGCAACGGCCATGCGAACGCCATGGGCGCGTAACAGACCGACCGGGGGCGCCTGGGTTTCGCGCAGCATCAGGAAGGCGCCGGGCAGCAGAACCGCCGTCACCCCTGCCCGCGCCATGGCTTTGATTCCGTCTTCCGTCGCATGTTCTATGTGATCAGCCGACACGGCGCCGTAACGCGCCGCCAAGGCTGCGCCGCCCCCGTTCGACAACTGATCGGCGTGCAGCTTGACCGGCAGGCCCAGGGTGCGGGCCTTGTCGAACAGGCGCGCCACCTCCTCGATCGAGAAGGCGATAGGCTCGCAATAGGCGTCCACGGCGTCCACCAGCCCCTCGGCCTGTGCGGCCGGCAGGATGTGATCGACGGCCAGATCGACATAGGCGGCGCGGTTCGCCCGATGCTCGGGCGGAACGGCGTGCAGACCCAGATAGGTGGTGCGCACGCGAACCCCGCCTTCCCGGCCGATGCGGCGGGCGACCCGCAACATCTTCAATTCGCTGTCCTGATCCAGTCCATAGCCCGACTTGATCTCGACCGTGGTGACGCCCGTGGCCTTGAGCCCTTGCAGCCGGTCCATGGCGGAGGCGTACAGTTCGTCCTCCGACGCCGCGCGCGTGGCCTTGACCGAAGCGACGATCCCGCCGCCGGCGCGGGCGATATCCTCATAGGTGGCCCCGCCCAGCCTCTGTTCGAATTCGCCCGAGCGGTCGCCGCCGAAGACCAGATGCGTGTGACAGTCGATCAGTCCCGGCGTGAGCCAGCGTCCGCCCAGCCGCTCCGTCTCGACCGCCTCCACGGACGGCAAATCCGCGCGCGGTCCGATCCAGGCGATACGGCCGTCGGCGATGACCACGGCGGCGTCGCGGATGGCCCCATAGGCGGCCCCGCCCGGAACCATGGTGGCGGCATGACAGTCGATCAGCAGGCGGTCGGCCTTCATCGGCTCAGGTCCTTGGCGTGGGCGGAGGAGAAAAGCGCGACCAGATCATAGCGATCCCCAGGGAACAGCTGACGAACCCGCGTCACGCCCTGGCCGTCGCGCCAGGTCCGCCTTTCGACAGACAGACAGGCCGCGCCGGGCTTGATCTGCAGCAGACGCGCGGTCACGGCGTCGGCCTCCATGGAGCCGATCCGGTTCTCGGCCTCGGTCCAGGGTTCATAGTCCAGAAGCCAGGTTCCAGGCGGAGTGATTTGAAAATTCACCTTTATCGCTTGGGGAGCCGCGGCCAGAGCGATCAGTCGATGCTCCAGAGCCAGAGGGATCGCGTCGGCGCTATGCAGACAGGTCAAGGCCAGGAGCGGACCGCCGGCGGCGAGTTCAATTTCAGCGCCGCCGTCCGGATCGCGTTCCATCTGGTCCAGCAGCCTGTAGCCATAGGCCTGGCCCCGCTCCATCACCTCGGCTCGCAGATCGGGGATGGCCAGGAAGGCGGCATGGGCCTTGGGCTGGGCCACGAAGCTGCCCGCGCGACGCCGCCGTGTGACCAGTCCCCTGCCCGCCAGTTCCGACAGGGCCTTGGAGACGGTGGCGCGCGAACAGCCGTATTGGGCGGTCAATTCGTGTTCGAAGGGAATGCGTGCGCCCGGCGACAGCTCGCCCGAGAGGATGCGGCCTTCGAGGTCCGCGTAGATTCGGCGGTGCAGGGGCTCAGGCGTCATCCCAGCACCGTGTTCAGGGCCTTGCGGTACCGTGCCTCGATAGCCTCGCGCGCCACATGCCGCCCGTCCCGCACCACCTGCCGCCCCGCCCGCCAGACCGAGGCGACGGCGCCCGCCGGCGCGCCGAAGATCCAGCTGTCCAGCAAGGCGTCGCCCGAACGGCCATGGAAGCCGGCGCCGCGCGTATCCAGGCAAACCAGATCGGCCGATCCGCCGATGACCAGGTCGTTCGCCGCGCCCCCGGCCTGGCGCCCGCCCGCCAGCACGCCTTCGAACAGGGCGCGTCCTGTCGAGCGATCCGCATCCGCCATGACCGAACGGCGCCTCAAGGCCAGCCGCTGGCTGTATTCCAGCATCCGCAGTTCCTCGGCCACGCCGATCTGCACATTGGAGTCGGTCCCCACGCCGAACCGCCCGCCCGCCCGCGCATAGGCGGCGGCCGGAAAGACGCCGTCGCCCAGATTGGCCTCCGTGATCGGGCACAGGCCGACGACCGCGCCCCGTTCGATCACGCCCCGCCACTCCGCCTCGGTCACATGGGTCGAGTGGATCAGGCACCAGCGCGGATCGACCGGGGCGTTGGCGAGCAGCCATTCCACCGGCCGGGCGCCGGACCAGGCCAGGCAGTCTTCGACCTCCTTGGTCTGTTCGGCCACATGGATATGGATGGGCCCATCGCCTGCCAGACCGGGCATGGCGGCCAGCTCAGCCGGGCTGACAGCCCGCAGGCTGTGCGGCGCGACCCCCACCACAGCGTCCGCCATATCGGCGGTCAGGCGGCGGCAACGGTCGGTCAGCTCCGCGAATCCGTCCAGATCGGTGATGAACCGTCTCTGCCCCCGGGTCGGCGCCAGGCCGCCAAATCCGGCGTGGGCGTAGAAGACCGGCAGCAGGGTCAGGGCGATTCCGGTCGTCTGGGCCGCCGCGACAATCCGCGCCGCGATCTCTCCCCGGTCCGCATAGGCCGCGCCGGACGGGGCGTTGTGAAGATAGTGGAACTCGGCCACGCGGGTGAAACCGCCCTCGAGCATTTCGGCGAAGGCCAGGGCGGTGATGGCCTCGATCTCTTCGGGCCCGCCCCGATCAAGGAAGCGGTACATCAGGTCGCGCCAGGACCAGAAATCATCATCGCCGTGTTGGCCCTGGGGCCCACGCGCCTCGGTCAGCCCGGCCATGGCGCGCTGGAAGGCATGGCTGTGGACATTGACGACGCCCGGCAAGGCCACGCCGTCTCCTTCGTCCGCGGCTCCGCGGGATACGCCGGTCTCGAGGCTTGAAATCCGACCCCTCGCAATCCCGATCCGCACATCCCGCGCCCAGCCGTACGGCAAGAGGGCGGCCTCGAACCAGAGGGTGCGATCCACAGGCTGCGACTCAAGGCTCACTGGACAGGTCCGTCTTGTTGCGATCAATATGTCTAGACATACCACGACGGATCGATTTGGCGAGGGAGGCCGAGATGACGCGTGACTGGCTGACCGTCCATGAAGGCTCGGGGCCGCTGGTGATCGGCTTGCCGCACACGGGGACCGAAATCCCGGACGTTCTGATGGCGCGGTTTCGATCCCCCTGGCTGGCGCGCAAGGACGCCGACTGGTGGGTGGATCGGCTCTATGATTTCGCCGTGGATCTGGGCGCCACTCTGGTGCGCACCGCAGTTTCTCGCAGCGTCATCGACGTGAACCGCGATCCATCCGGCGTGTCCCTGTATCCCGGCATGACCACCACGGGCCTCTGCCCGGTCGAGACCTTCGACGGCGAGCCCCTGTATCGGGCCGGCGAAGCGCCCGATGCGGCCGAGATCGCAGAGCGTCGCGCGACCTGGTTTGATCCCTATCATGCCCAGCTGAAGGCCCAGATCGACCGGCTGCGCGCCCGTGGCCCCGTCGTCCTCTATGACGCCCATTCGATCCGTTCTGTCGTCCCGCGGCTGTTCGCCGGCGAGTTGCCCCAGTTCAACATCGGCGACAACGACGGGACCACCTGCGCCCCAGAACTGACCCAGGCCGTCGAGGCCGCCTGCGCGATCAGCGGCTCCAGCCTGATCGTCAACGGCCGGTTCAAGGGCGGCTGGACCACGCGTCACTACGGCCGGCCCCACCTCGGCGTTCACGCTATCCAGATGGAACTGGCGGACCGGGGCTACATGGGCGACCCGGCGAGCCCTTTGTCCCCCGACAACTGGCCCAGTCCCTATGAGCCGGAGCGGGCCGAGGCGATGCGTCGAAACCTGCACCGCGTCCTGACCGCCTGTATCGCCTTCGCCGAGAGCCAGACATGAACCAGCCCAACGCTCGCGTCATCCGAAGCCCGCGCGGATCGGAAAGGACGGCCAAGACCTGGGCGGCCGAGGCGGCCATGCGAATGTTGATGAACAATCTTGATCCCGAAGTGGCTGAACGTCCTCAGGATCTTGTCGTCTATGGCGGCATCGGCAAGGCGGCGCGCGATTGGGCCGCCTTCGACAGGATCGTGGAGACCCTGAAGACGCTGGAGGCCGACGAGACCCTGCTGGTCCAGTCCGGCAAGCCGGTCGGGGTCTTCCGCACCCATGCCGATGCGCCCCGGGTCCTGATCGCCAACTCCAACCTCGTGCCCAAATGGGCGACCTGGGAGCATTTCTCGGAACTCGATCGCAAGGGCTTGATGATGTACGGCCAGATGACGGCCGGATCCTGGATCTACATCGGCACCCAGGGCATCGTCCAAGGCACGTATGAGACCTTCATGGAGGCGGGCCGCCAGCACTACGGCGGCGACTGGTCCGGAAAATGGATCCTGACCGCAGGCCTGGGCGGTATGGGCGGGGCCCAGACCTTGGCCGCGACCCTGGCGGGGGCGTCCTGCCTGGCGGTGGAATGCCAGCAAAGCCGGATCGAGATGCGGCTGAAGACACGCTATCTTGATGTGGCGGCCCAGAGGCTGGACGAAGCCCTGGCCCTGATCGAAGACGCAAATCGGACTGGAAAACCCATATCTGTCGGCCTATTAGGTAACTCTGCCGATGTCTTGCCTGAGATGGTCCGCCGGGGAGTTCGGCCGGACCTGGTGACCGACCAGACCAGCGCCCATGATTTGGTCAACGGCTATCTGCCGGCCGGTTGGACCGTCGCCGAGTGGGAAGACAAGCGGGTCAGCGAACCTGCCTCGGTCGCGGCGGCCGCCCGCCCCTCCATCGCTGCCCACGTCCGCGCCATGCTCGACTTTCAGTCGGCCGGGGTTCCTGTCGTCGATTATGGCAACAATATCCGTCAGGTCGCCTTTGACGAAGGGGTTACGAACGCCTTCGACTTTCCCGGCTTCGTCCCCGCCTATATCCGCCCCCTGTTCTGCCGCGGGATCGGACCGTTCCGATGGGCGGCCCTGACCGGTGATCCGGACGACATTCGCAAGACCGATGCGGCGATGAAGCGGCTGTTCCCGGACAACGCAGGTCTGCATCGCTGGCTCGACATGGCCAGCGAACGTATCGCTTTCCAAGGACTTCCGGCGAGAATCTGCTGGATTGGATTGGGCGAGCGCCACCGGGCGGGCCTGATGTTCAACGACATGGTGGCGTCCGGTGAATTGTCGGGACCGATCGTGATCGGCCGGGATCATCTCGACTCGGGCTCGGTCGCCAGCCCGAACCGTGAGACCGAGGCCATGATGGACGGATCAGACGCTGTTTCGGACTGGCCCCTTCTCAACGCGCTTCTGAACACAGCCTCGGGCGCCAGCTGGGTCTCGCTGCACCACGGCGGCGGGGTCGGCATGGGCTATTCCCAGCATTCGGGCGTCGTGATCGTCGCCGACGGCACGCCGGAAGCGGCGCAGCGGCTGGAGCGCGTGCTTTGGAACGATCCGGCGACGGGCGTCATGCGCCATGCCGACGCCGGTTACGACATCGCCCGCGCCGCAGCCCGCGAACACGGCCTGAACCTCCCCAGCCTGAAGGCCTGACCTCCATGACGACCCTGACCCTCGGCCGTTCGCCCCTGACCCTGGCCCAGTTGCGCGGCGTCCTGGACGGCCCCGTGACGGTCGCTGTGGCGCCCGAGGCCTGGGCCGATGTGGACAGGGGCGCCGCGACCATCGCCGCCATCGTGGCCGAAGGGCGCACCGTCTATGGGGTCAACACCGGATTCGGCCTGCTGGCCAACACCTCCATCGCGTCCGCCGACCTGGAGACCTTGCAGCGGAACCTGGTGCTCAGCCATGCGTGCGGGGTCGGTCCCTTGCTGCCGGACAGCGTGACGCGACTGCTGATGGTGCTGAAGATCGCCTCCCTGTCACGCGGCGCCTCGGGCGTTCGGCGCGAAACCCTCCAGGCCCTGATCGCGCTCGTCAACGCCGACATCCTGCCCTGTATCCCGTCCAAGGGCTCGGTCGGGGCCTCGGGCGATCTGGCTCCTCTGGCCCATATGAGCTGCGTCCTGATCGGGGTCGGCGAGGCCCGGCACAAGGGTGAAACCCTGGAGGTCGAGGCCGCGCTTGAGCGGGCCGGGCTCAAGCCTCTGGTCCTGGGACCGAAGGAGGGGCTGGCGCTGCTGAACGGGACACAGTGTTCGACCGCCCTGGCCCTGGCGGGTCTGTTCGCAGCCGAGGCGGTCTTCGCCGCCGGCGTGGCGGCGGGGGCCCTGTCGGTCGACGCCTTGAAGGGATCGGACGCGCCGTTCGACGCCCGCATTCACGCCCTTCGGGGTCAACCCGGTCAGATCGCCGTGGCCGCACGGCTCAGGACCCTGATGGCGGGTTCGGCCATCCGCGACAGCCACCGCGACGACTGCGCCAAGGTGCAGGATCCCTATTCGCTGCGCTGCCAGCCTCAGGTCATGGGGGCGGTGCTGGACGTCCTGGCCACGGCGGCCGCCACGCTGGAACGTGAAGCCAACGCCGTGACCGACAATCCTCTGGTCTTCATTGAGGACGGGGATGTCATATCAGGTGGAAACTTCCACGCTGAACCTGTTGCTTTTGCTGCCGATCAGATCGCCATGGCCCTGTGCGAGATCGGCAATATCTCCGAACGCCGGACCGCCATCCTGGTCGATCCGAAGATGAGCGAACTGCCGGCCTTCCTGGTCAAGGAAAGCGGCCTGAACTCGGGCTTCATGATCGCCCAGGTCACGGCGGCGGCTCTGGTGGCCGAGAACCGGATGGTGGCCCATCCGTGCAGCGTGGACACGGTTCCCACCAGCGCCAATCAGGAAGATCATGTCTCCATGGCGACCCACGGCGCCAGGCGGCTGCTGGACATGGCCGAGAATACGGCGACCGTGGTCGGAATCGAGTTGCTGGCGGCGGCCCAGGGGCTGGAATTCCATCGTCCCCTGACCAGTTCGCCCCTGCTGGAACAGGTCGTCACCGTCGTGCGTGAGGCGGCCGCGCCCTACGCCAGCGACCATTATTTCGCGCCGGATATCGCCAGGGCCACCGACGGCGTGCGCGCGGGACGGTATCGCCTCTTCGCGCACGACCTGCTGCCGTCCGCATAGGTCGCTGACCTCTATTCGTCCAGCGGTTGAAGCGGCGCCCGGCGCAGGGCTGAAAGATTAGCAGAATTCGTGCAGAAGCAGACGGTCCTCAACTGGCGCATGACCAGTTGGAAGTGGGCGACCACCGCTTCCGTCGACACCATCGCCGCCGACAGGACGCCGGCGGCCTGACCCGCGATGTCGGCCCCAAGGCGGATCGCGCGCGCGACGTCCAGACCGTCGCGCACGCCGCCCGAACCGATCACGACCGCGTCTGGACAGGCCCGGCGCACATCAACGATGGTCCGCGCCGTCGGCATGCCCCAGTCGCCAAAGGCGGCGGCGTGGGCCCTGTCGGCGGGATCCGTCGCCCGCTCGCCCTCGATGAGCGCCCAGTTCGAACCGCCCGCGCCGGCGATATCCACGGCGGCGGCGCCCATGTCGGTCAGGCGGCGCGCGGTTCGGCCCGACAGGCCGGCTCCGGTCTCCTTGACCACCACAGGAACCTCGATCCTGCGGATCAGAGCCTCTAGTGCGGCGCCGACGCCCCACCAGTCGCGATCACCTTCGGGCTGACAGGCTTCCTGAAGCGGGTTCAGATGGACGATCAGGGCGTTCGCCCCGATCATCTCGATCACCCGCCGCGCCTCGTCCAGACCGAACCCCCGCGTCAGTTGCGCCGCGCCGATATTGGCCAGGATGGGGGTGTCGGGCGCCCGGTGGCGCAGCCCTATGTCCAGGCCGCCGCTGGCCCCCTCTTCCAGAGCCGTGCGTTGGGACCCGACCGCCAGGGCGATTCCCAGGTGCTGGGCCGCCTCGGCCAGACGGGCGTTCACGGCCTCGGCCCGCGCCGGACCGCCGGTCATGGCGCTGATCAGCAGGGGCGCCTTCAATCGGCGCCCCAGGAAGTCGGCGCCCAGGTCGATCTTGTCGTGATCCAGATCCGGCAGGGCCTCGTGCACGAACCGGATCGCGTCGAACCCGGCGTCGCGGGCGTGCCGACCACGCCCGGACAGCACCACGTCGAGGTGCTGATCCTTGCGGCCAAGGGCGCCGGGCGAAATGGCGTCGGTCATCGGGTTCGCCTAGGACCGGATCGTGGCCCGCATGGGGCGGTCAGGGCTGGCGTTCGACGGTCAGGGCATAGGCGCCCGTCTCATTCGGGCCCAACGACCGGGCTCGGACGACGAACCAGCCGTCTTCCGGCGCGGTCCAGTCCAGCTTGGCGTGGGTGTCCGAAAGACCGTCGTCGTCCGTGGCCAGGCTGGTGAAGTCCTCGCCGTCCTCGCCCAGGTCGATGAAGGCGTCGAAGGCGTTGGAGACCAGGGTGATCCGCAGTTTCTCGTCCTTCTTCGCCTGGAACCGATAGGCGTCGTAATAGGCGCCCCCGTCGATCAGGGCGTCGGAAAGGCTCAGCGTGCCGCGCGCCGTCGCGCCGACCAGAATACTGCCCGGCTTGGGCTCCGGGCCGCGATCGATCAACGCCAGCGAATAGAGCCCCTTCCCCTCGTTCGACAGCGGAGAGGCCCGCAGAATGTAGTCGCCGGACGACGGCAGGGTGAAGTTCAGACGCGAATCCGTTCCCTCGGCCAGCCCGTCGTCATCGCTCGACAGGGCGGAAAACTCGCCGTCGGCGGCGCTGATCTCGAGATAGGCGTCGAAATCGCCGGATCGCAGAACGGCTTGGACGCGCTGGCCTTCCTGGCCGGTGAAGACATAGGCGTCATAGTGTTTGCCCTCGTCGTTCTGGGGCTTTTCGGGCGTGATCTCGCCTTCCACGGTCTGGCCAAAGGTGATCGCAGACGGCGCAGGGGGCGGGGCGACTTCGCTGATCTTGAGGGTGAAACGGCCTTCGCCGTCATCGCCCAGGGCGCGCGCCTCGATCACATAGTCGCCGGCTGTCTCCAGCGTCCGGACGATGCGTGAGTCCGTGCCCGATCCGGCGCCGTCGTCGTCCTGATCCAGGACTGAATTGTCCGACGCCTGGCGCAGCGTCAGATAGGTGTCGAAATCCTTCGACGACATCTCGATGGCGACGCGCTGGCCCGCCTCAGCCGTGAACCGATAGAATTCGGTGCGCTGGCCATCGTCGTTCAGTCCCGTCTCATCGTTCAGATTCCCGTCAATGCTGTCGCCGACGGCGATGGGCTTGGCCGGCGGCGCAGGCGGCGCTTCCGACAGGCCCAGGGTGTAGGCGCCCTCCCCATCCCTGATGGCGGTGACGCGAGCCAGATATTCCCCAGCCGTCGGGGCGGTAAAGACGAGGCGCGAGTTCAGTCCGTCGTCGGGTCCATCGTCGTTCTGAGCCAGTTCGACGAAGTCGGCCCCGTTCATCCGGCCCACGCGAACCAGTGGATCGAAGGCCTCGGACTCCAGGGTGACGATCACCCTCTGACCTGCAGAGGCGCGGAAGGTGTAGGCGTCGTAGCGGCCGCCGTCTTCCTGTTCCGGATCACGGTCCGTCAGCGTCCCGGCTCGCTCATCACCGACGCGAAGGCCGACCGGACGCGGTGCGCGCGGGGGCGCGGGGCGTTCGCGCAGGGACAGGCTGTAGTCCCCGCCTTCCAGCCCGGCCAGGGTGCGGGCGCGCAGGACGTAGGTCCCGCTGGTTTCCGGCGTGAAGCGCAGCCGGGCGTCCGTGCCTTCGCCCAGGCCGTCGTCATCTTCGGCCAGCGGTTCGTCGCCGCCTTCGGCATAGATGGCCAGATAGGCGTCGAAAGCGTCGGACCTCAGCACCGCCTCCAGCCTCTGCCCCGCACGCGCCTCGAATCGGTAGGCGTCATAACGATAGGCGTCCTCGCCGGTCGTGGCCGCGTCCGTCTCGGTCAATGCGCCATCCACCGCAGCCCCGATGCGCAGGCCCTGTACGTCCTGAGCCAAGGCGGGCGAGGCGGCCCAGGCGAGGGCGAGGGCAAGGGCGCTGGCGGCGGCGACGAGGGACGAACGCTTCATCAAGAACACTCCGGAGTTTGTCGCGGATCATAGACGCCGAACCATGACGGCTGTAAATCGCCGCATCCTCATCCCCCCGGAGTCTTCCCCATGTCAGCCGAGCCCGCACGCGCGACCCTGATCGACGGCAAGGCCTTTTCGGTCGACCTGGTGGACCGCGTCGCCGCCGCCGCCGCGCGTCTGGAAGCCAGCCAGGGCGTCAAGCCGGGCCTGGCCGTCGTCATCGTCGGCGAGGATCCCGCCAGCCAGATCTATGTTCGCAACAAGGGCGAAACGACCCTGCGCGCGGGCATGCGGTCCGACACGCACCGTCTGGACGAGACCACGACCCAGGACGAGCTTCTGGCCCTGATCGCCCGTCTGAACGCCGACGCCGGCATCCACGGCGTCCTGGTTCAGCTGCCCCTGCCGAAACACATCGATTCATCGGTCGTGCTGGACGCCATCGATCCCGACAAGGATGTGGACGGCTTCCACGTGGTCAACGCCGGACGCCTGGCGGTCGGCCTGCCGGGCCTGGTCCCCTGCACCCCCCTGGGCAGTCTGATGCTGCTGAAGGACCAACTGGGCGATCTGACGGGCCTGAACGCCGTCATCGTCGGCCGGTCCAACATCGTCGGCAAGCCGATGGCGCAACTGCTGCTGGGCGAAAGCTGCACCGTCACCATCGCCCATTCCAGGACCCGCGACCTGCCTGCCCTCTGCCGCACCGCCGACATCCTGGTCGCCGCCGTCGGCCGGCCGGAGATGATCAAGGGCGACTGGATCAAGCCGGGCGCGACCGTGATCGACGTCGGCATCAACCGCGTTCCCTCGGCCGACCCGGTCAAGGCGGCGGAGGGAAAGACCCGCGTCGTCGGCGACGTCGCTTTCAAGGAAGCCGTCGAGATCGCCGGACGCATCACCCCCGTCCCCGGCGGCGTCGGCCCCATGACCATCGCCTGCCTGCTGGCCAACACCTATTCGGCGGCCTGTCGCTCGATCGGCGTCGAACCGGAGCCATTGGACGCTTGAAGCGTTGCGGTCCTGAGGCGATAGTCGCCGCACCGGCGCAATCGCCGACAGGGGAAAATCCATGGCTCGCTTCAACGCTCGCGCTCTGGCTCTGACGACCGTTCTCGTCGCGGCGCCCGCCGTCACCGGTTGCGGCTACAACACTATTCCGACCAAGCAGGAACGGGCCGAGGCGGCCTGGGCCGATGTCCAGGCCCAGTACCAGCGTCGCGCCGACCTGGTGCCCAATCTGGTCGCCACCGTCCAGGGCGCGGCGATCCAGGAACGCACCACCCTGACGGACGTGATCAACGCCCGCGCCCGCGCCACCTCGGTCAATGTCTCGGCCGCCGACCTCAGCAATCCGCAGGCCTTCCAGCAATATCAGCAGGCTCAGGGCCAACTGTCCGGCGCCCTGTCGCGCCTGCTGGTCTCGGTCGAGGCCTATCCCCAGCTTCAGGCCAATCAGAATTTCCTGACCCTGCAGTCCCAGCTGGAAGGCACCGAAAACCGGATCACCATCGCGCGCCGCGACTACAATGAGGCGGTGCGCGACTACAACACCACCCTGCGCACCTTCCCGAACGTGATCTGGGCCAAGACGGTGCATAGCGGATCGCAACCGATGCAGTTGTTCACCGCCACGGCGGAGGCCCAGTCGGCGCCCCAGGTGAACTTCAACCTGAACGGCGCTCCGGCCGCCACGCCCGGCGGCGGGGCGGCGCCGGTCGCGCCGGGTTCGAC
>NZ_JMQR01000060.1:0-20339 GCF_000698025.1 Brevundimonas sp. EAKA
GCGGTCAGGGCGGCGCTGACGCCGGCCGACAGCGTGGGGGTGTTCGCCTGGGACGGGGGGCGTATTCCCGAATAACGCATATTCGTGACTTGAGGACGGGACCGGTCTTGCGTCACATGGCCGGCATGTCCGTCAAAGGTTCCGCCCGGCTTTTCAGCCTCTTGTTGCTCAGCTTGCCGCTTTGCGGCGGGCCGGCGGCCTTGGCCTACGCCGAGACCCCGGCGGCGGCGGTCGTCGCCGCGCCCAGCCGCGAGCGGGCGCGGATGAACCAGCGGGTGTTCGACACGGTCTGGAGCGAGGTGCGGCGCGGCTATTACGATCCTGATCTGCATGGGGTGGACTGGGGCGCGGCGCGCGATCGGTTCCGGCCCCAGGCCCTGGCGGCGGCCGACGACCGGGCGCTGTACCGGGTCGTCAACACCATGCTGGACCTGCTGGACGACGGCCATGCCGGCGCCAGCCCGCCGGCCGCCGTGCGTCGCCAGGACGCCCAGTATGCGCGCCGGGCCGTCATGGGCATGACCCTGATGCGGGGCGAGGATCCCGACCTGTGGACGGTGGAGCGGGTGCGCGACGGCTCTCCGGCTCAGGCGGCGGGGGTGCAACTGGGCTGGACCCTGGACAGCGTCGACGGCCGGCCGTGGGGACCGGACGTGGAGGTGCAGGAGGGGACGCCGGTCCATCTGGTTCTGACGGACGAGACCGGGATGCGCCGCGACACCATCCTGACCCCGCAGCTGATGGACGGGCCGCAGCCGTTTACGGCCGACAAGTCCCGGCCGGGGGTTCTGGTGCTGACGGTGGAACAGTTCGATGCGGGACTGGGGCGCTGGCTGGGCGGCGAGTTGGACGGCCTGCCGTCGGATGTGGACGTGATCCTGGACCTGAGAGCCAATCCCGGCGGCCGGCTGTGGGAGGCCGAGTCGGTGTTGACCTGTTTCCTGCCCCGCGATCAGGTCTGGGCGACGCGGACCGGACGGAACGGGCGGCCCGTGATCCTGCGGGCCTCAGGCGACTGCGCCGACCGCAGCGCGCCGGTGGCCAATCCGGTCGCGGTCCTGGTGGACCGGGGCAGCCGCAGCGCGGCCGAGCTGACGCCCGCCGCCCTGCAGGAAGCGGGGCGGGGCATAGTGGTGGGCGAGAAGACCATCGGTTCGGTCCTGATCGCCCAGGAGACGGACCTGCCGGACGGGGGCAAGCTGACGCTGAGCCGGGCGAACTTCGTCACGGCGGGCGGGGTGCGGCTGGAGAAACGCGGCGTCACCCCGGACATCGCGGCGCCCCGCACCGTGAGCCAGCGCCGCGCGGGCGAGGACCCGACGCTGGAGGCGGCCATCGCCGCGCTCCAGGCGCAGGGAGCGGACCGGGTCCGGTCGGCCGACCAGCCCGCCGGCCTTTAGATCAGCAGCATTTGAAGGCGCCCGAGCCGCCGAAGCGACGCTGTTCGTGCAGGCGGAAGAAGGCGATCTTGTCCAGCGGGGGCTGGTCGGGATGGGTCGTGGCCGCGTGGCGGACATAGGCGTCGTAGTCGGGCTGGCCGATCATGGCCCCCGCCGTCCGCTTGACGCCGCGACCCCACCGCAAGGCGGTGTCGCGGCACAGGCAGAGCAGGTCGTCCGGCGTGGCGGCGGGAGCCGGCCCGGACTGGAGCCCGGACTTAGGCACGGGCGATATCCGCCGCGTCGTCGGACGCCGTCAGCTCGTGCGCCTCGGGATATTCGCGCACGGTCGGCCGGTTGCTGCGATAGGCCTTTAGGCAGGCCAGGACGCCGTAGACCACCATGGTCACGACCACGAACAGGAAGGCCGCCGTCAGCGTCGAGTTGACGTAGTCGTTGACGATGATGCGGTGCATGTCGCCCACGGTCTTGGCCGGGGCGATCAGTTCGCCGGCGCCCAGAGCCTCCTGGTACTTGCGGGCGTGGGCCAGGAAGCCGATGCGGACCTCGGGATGAAACAGCTTCTGCAGGCCCGCCGTCAGGGTGCAGATCAGCAGCCAGGTCGCCGGGACGACCATGACCCAGGCGAACTTCTCGCGCTTCATCTTGAACAGGACGACCGTGCCCAGGATCAGGGCGATGGCGGCCAGCATCTGGTTGGCGATGCCGAACAGGGGCCACAGGCTGTTGATGCCGCCCAGGGGATCGACCACGCCGGTGTAGAGGAAATAGCCCCACAGGCCGACCGTCAGGGCGGTGGCGACGACATTGGCGCCCCAGGACTTGGTCTCGCGCATCTTCGGCACGGCCACGCCCAGCAGGTCCTGGATCATGAAGCGGCAGACGCGCGTGCCGGCGTCGACCGTCGTCAGGATGAACAGGGCCTCGAACAGGATGGCGAAGTGGTACCAGAAGGCCATCATCGCCTTGCCGCCGATGACGCCAGACAGGATGTGGGCCATGCCGACGGCCAGGGTCGGGGCGCCGCCCGCGCGCGACAGGATCGAGTGCTCGCCCACGTCGCGGGCCAGTTGCTCCAGCTCGCCGGGGGTGATGTGGAAGCCCCACTGGGCCACGGCGGCGGCGGCCGAGACCGCGTCATTGCCGATGATGGCGACCGGGCTGTTCATGGCGAAATAGACGGCCGGGTCCAGCACCGTGGCGGCGATCAGGGCCATGACGGCGACGAAGCTTTCGCACAGCATGGCGCCATAGCCGATCAGCGGGATCTGGCTCTCGTTCTCCAGCAGCTTGGGCGTGGTGCCCGAGGAGATCAGGGCATGGAAGCCCGAGACGGCGCCGCAGGCGATGGTGATGAACAGGAAGGGGAACAGCGCGCCGGCGAAGACCGGGCCGGTGCCGTCGATGAAGGAGGTGACGGCCGGCATCTGCAGGTGTGGACGCACGATCAGTATGCCGATGGCCAGGGCGACGATGGCCCCGATCTTCAGGAAGGTCGACAGATAGTCGCGCGGGGCCAGCAGCAGCCAGACCGGAATGACCGAGGCGATGAAGCCATAGACCATCATCAGTATGGCCAGGGTCGGGCCGGTCAGGGTGAAGGCCGGGCCCCAGAACGGGTCGGCCGCCACATGGCCGCCGCCGATGATGGCCAGGATCAGCAGGACGACGCCGATGACCGACACCTCGCCAACGCGGCCGGGCCGCAGATAGCGGGTGTACAGGCCCATGAAGATGGCGATCGGGATGGTGGCGGCGACGGTGAAGGTTCCCCACGGGCTTTCGGCCAGGGCCTTGACCACGACCAGGGCCAGAACGGCCAGGATGATGACCATGATCATCAGGACGCCGACCTGGGCGATGATGCCGGGGATATTGCCCATCTCGGTGCGGATCATGTCGCCCAGCGACTTGCCGTCGCGCCGGGTGGACATGAACAGGACCATCATGTCCTGCACCGCACCGGCCAGCACCGCCCCGACCAGGATCCACAGCACGCCGGGCAGATAGCCCATCTGGGCGGCCAGCACCGGCCCGACCAGCGGCCCCGCGCCGGCGATGGCGGCGAAGTGGTGGCCGAACAGGACGTTCCTGGGCGTCGGCACATAGTCGAGGCCGTCGTCGCGACGGACGGCGGGTGTCGGGCGCGAGGGCTGCAACTGCATGACCTTGTTGGCCAGGAAGCGGCTGTAGAAGCGATAGGCGATGGCGTAGGTGCAGACCGCCGCCACCACCATCCAGACCGCGCTGATGCTCTCCCCCTGGTGCAGGGCGATGACGCCGAGGGAGACGGCCCCCAGAATGGCGATGACGCCGAAGATGATAGGGGTGCTGAGTTTGCCCACGAAAATACTCCTGCCTGACCGCCTGGCGGTCACTCAACGCCTGTTTGCACGACAAGCTTCCGCAAGGCCAATCGACTAAAGTCGTAGGCGGCCGAGCGGCGGCCGTTTCAGACCCTGTGCCCGAAAAACAGGGTCTGAATAGTCTGAATAGTCTGAAATCGACCGAACCGCGTTCGCCGTCATGCCCGTTCTCCCGCGCGACGCCTATCACGTCCCGACGTCGGAATTGGACGCAGACACCCCCGTGCATTCCGCCCGATCCCTTGCTAAGCGCATCGGATGATCGCTCGCCTTCGCCCCGTCCCGTTCGACCTCGGTCCCGTCCATTTCGTCGGCATCGGCGGCATAGGCATGAGCGGCATCGCCGAGATCATGCTGAAGATCGGTTATTCGGTTCAGGGCTCGGACGCCAAGGCCAGCGCCAACACCGAACGGCTGGAGAAGCTGGGCGCGCGGATCTTCATCGGTCACGACGCCGCTCACGTCAGCGAGGGCGTGTCGGCGGTGGTCTATTCGACGGCGGTCAAGGCCGACAATCCGGAGATGAAGGCCGCCCGCGAGCGCCGCATCCCCCTGGTGCGCCGGGCCGAGATGCTGGCCGAACTGATGCGTCTGCAGTTCTCGATCGCGGTCGGGGGCACCCACGGCAAGACCACGACGACCTCGATGGTCGCGGCCCTGCTGGATGCGGCCGGTCTGGACCCGACGGTGGTCAACGGCGGCATAATCAACGCCTATGGCACCAACGCCAAGGTCGGCGACGGCGACTGGATCGTGGTCGAGGCGGACGAGAGCGACGGCAGCTTCCTGCGACTGAAATCGACGGTCGCCATCGTGACCAATATCGACCCGGAACATCTGGACCATTACGGCGACTTCGACGCGGTGCGGAAGGCCTTCGTCGATTTCGTCGAGAACATCCCCTTCTATGGTTTCGCCGCCGTCTGCCTGGATCATCCCGAGGTGCAGAAGCTGGTCGCCTCCATCGATAACCGGCGGCTGGTCACCTATGGGACCAATCCCCAGGCCATGGTGCGGGCTGACAACTGCCAGATGGGGCCGGACGGCGCCCGCTTCGACGTCGTGATCCAGAACGGCGAGACCCACCGGATCGAGAACCTGCACCTGCCGATGGCCGGCTGGCACAATGTCTCCAACGCCCTGGCCGCCATCGCCGTGGCGCGCGAGCTGGACGTGTCCGACGAGGCGATCCGCGAGGGTCTGGCCGGCTTCGGCGGGGTCAAGCGCCGCTTCACCACCACCGGCGTGGTCGGGGGCGTGCGCATCGTCGACGACTATGGCCACCATCCGGTCGAGATCGTCGCCGTGCTGAAGGCCGCGCGTCAGGTGACCGAGGGCCGGGTCATCGCCGTGGTCCAGCCGCACCGCTACACCCGGCTGCGCGACCTGATGAACGAGTTCTCGACCGCCTTTTCCGACGCCGACAGCGTGATCGTCGCCGACGTCTATCCGGCCGGGGAACCGCCGATCGAAGGGGTGGACAAGCACGCCCTGACCGACGGCATCCGCCGCTATGGCCACCGCCATGTCCAGGCGCTGGAGAACGCCGCCGTCCTGCCGCGCCTGATCAAGGAAGAGGCCCGGCCGGGCGATGTGGTCGTGCTGCTGGGCGCCGGCGACATCACCAGCTGGGCCTATGGCCTGCCGGCGCAGCTGGAGGCGTTGGGGTGAGGCTCGGCTTGTCCGGGGGGTTCGAAAGTATATATTATGGCGTGACGGTATATCCTTGGAGGATGTCGTGGCGCTTTATGTGAAGGACCCGGAAGTCGATCAGATGGCTGAACGCCTCAGCCGCATCGGAGGGATCAGCAAGACGGAGGCGGTGCGCCGCGCGCTGCGCCGTCAGTTGGAGCAGGTCGAGACTTCGTCCGACTTTGTCGAGCGCGGCCTTGCCTTCACCCGCGCTCTAATAGCTCGGGGCGACCTCGCCGAGGGCCAGCCGGTGGACAAGGCTTGGATCGACAGCCTCTATGAGGACGACTGATGTTCGTGGACGCTTCGGCGCTTACGGCCATCCTGACCGACGAGGACGACGCGCGGCTACTCTATGCGCGCCTGGAAGCCTATCCTCTTCGGACGACGTCGCCCATGGCCGTCTGGGAGGCGGTCCTCGCGGTCGCGCGTCGGCTGAAATTGGACATCACCGACAGCGAAGTCGCCGTTGAGGCGTTCTTGAAGACCTTCAATATCGAGGTGGTCGCCATTCACGCCGAGGTGCGACACGAGGCGATCCGCGCCCATGTCCGATACGGCAAGGGCCGTCACCCGGCGGCATTGAATTTCGGCGACTGTTTCGCCTATGCCTGCGCCCGCCACGCGCGGTCGCCCCTGCTGTACAAGGGCGACGACTTTTCCCGGACCGACATCGAAGCCGCATGACCGAGATCACCCTTCCCCCCGTTCGCGGCAAGCTTCTGCGGGACGAACCGCTCGGCCCCTACACTTGGTTCCGCGTCGGCGGCGCGGCTGAGGCCCTGTTCATTCCGGCGGACGCCGAAGATCTGGCTGATTTCCTGAAGGCGCTGGACCCGTCCGTCCCCGTGACCGTGCTGGGCGTCGGATCGAACGTCATCGTCCGCGACGGCGGGGTCGAGGGGGTGGTGATCCGTCTGGCGGGCCGGCCTTGGGCGCTGGTGACGACGGACGGCGACACGATCACGGCCGGCGCCGGCGCGCTGGACTCCATGGTGGCCAAGGCCAGCGCCAAGGCGGGGCTGGCGGGGCTGGAATTCTACGCCGGCATTCCGGGCACGGTCGGCGGGGCGCTGACCATGAACGCCGGTTGCTACGGATCGGAGACCAAGGATGTTCTGGTCTCGGCATGGGGCCTGACGCGGTATGGCGAGCGGGTCGACTACGCCCTGGCTGACTTCGGCTACACCTATCGCTATTCGCAGGCGCCGGCCGAGATTATCTGGGTCGAGGCGACTTATCGCGGAACGCCGGACGATCCCGCCGCCGTCCAGGCCCGCATCACCGAGATCACCAGCCGCCGCGAAACCACCCAGCCGATCCGCGAAAAGACCGGCGGTTCGACCTTCAAGAATCCGCCCGGCCATTCGTCATGGAAACTGGTCGACGAGGCCGGCTGGCGCGGCAAGCTGCACGTGGAGACCGGGGGCGGGGCCATGTTCAGCGACCTCCATTCCAACTTCATGATCAACCCCGGCGATGCCACCGCCGCCGACATCGAAGGCCTGGGCGAGGCGGTGCGCGCCGACGTCCTGGCGAAGACCGGCGTTCAGCTGGACTGGGAGATCAAGCGGATCGGCCGGCGCCTCTGATCGTCGGGGTTTGACACACATTTTTCACGCCGGGCGGGCGATAAGGTTGACGGCCTGTTAAACAAGTCGGCCGCAATCGGAGAGCCCATGACCCGCGCTTTCAAAGACCTTCATGTCGCCGTCCTGATGGGCGGTCTTTCCGCCGAGCGGGAGGTGTCCCTGACCTCCGGCGAGCAGTGCGCGCAGGCGCTGGAGCGGCAGGGCGTGCGCGTCAGCCGGGTGGACGCGGGTCGCGACCTGGCCAATGTGCTGTCGGGTCTGATCAAGCCGGACGTGGTGCTGAACTGCCTGCATGGGGCCTGGGGCGAGGACGGCTGCGTCCAGGGCGTGCTGGAGACCCTGCGGATTCCCTATACCCATTCCGGCGTCCTGGCCTCGGCCCTGGCCATGGACAAGAACAGGTCCAAGGCCGTGCTGAAGGCGGCGGGCGTCAAGGTGCCCGGCGGCGGCTTGTACGACCGGCATGAGGTGGCGGCGCGCCACGTGATCGAGCCCCCCTATGTGGTCAAGCCCAACGCCGAAGGCTCGTCCGTCGGGGTCTATCTGGTGACCGAGGGCGCCAATCGGCCGGTCGCCGAGGTGGGCGAGCCCGGCTGGGGCTATGGCGAACAGGTGATGGTCGAGCCCTATATCGCCGGCAAGGAGCTGGCCGTCGCCGTGATCGGCTATGCGGACGGGCCGCGCGCTCTGACCGTGACCGACATCACCCCGACCAAGGGCTTCTACGACTACGAGGCCAAGTATGCGCCCGGCGGTTCGGTCCACGTCCTGCCCGCCGTCCTGCCGCCCGCCGTGTTCGAGGCGGCCCTGCGTCAGGCGGAGGCGGCGCACGTCGCCATGGGTTGCCGAGGCGTGTCCAGAAGCGACTTCCGTTATGATGATGTTAAGGACGATCTGGTTCTGTTGGAGGTCAACACTCAGCCGGGCATGACGCCGACCTCGCTCGCTCCCGAGCAGGCCGCCCATACCGGAATGAGCTACGAAGACCTGGTTCGGTGGATGGTGGAGGACGCCTCATGCCCGCGGTAGTTCGCGGCGGTCGGCGACAGAGTTCGGGTTCCTCGCGTGGCGTCGCCTCCAAGAAGGGCGGGCGGCCACGCGGCGGCGCGCCCAAGCCCGCGTCCGCCATCCCCGGCAAGATGGCCGCCATCGGCCGTATCGATGTTTCACCCCGCACCGTCATGATCGCCCTGGGCGCCAGCGCCCTGCTGGTGATCGGGGTTCTGGCGACCGGCGCCCGCGCCGAACGGATCGGCCAGTCGGTTTCGCACGGGATCGACGGGGTGACGGCGGGCATGGGGCTGACGCTGAAGCGGGTTCATATCACCGGCGCCTCGGCCGAGGCCGAGCCGGCGATCCAGCAGGCCCTGGGCCTGTATTCCGGCCAGCCGATCATCAGTCTGGACCTGAACGCCATCCGCGAACGCGTGCAGGGCGTCGGCTGGGTGCGCGAGGCGCGCGTGGTGCGCCTGTTGCCCGACACCCTGATCGTCGAGATCAAGGAACACGGTCGTCTGGCCGTCTGGCAGGACGCCGGCCAGATCAAGGTCATCGACGCCCAGGGCCAGGTGATCCAGGGCGCCGACGCGCGCCGCTATCCGACCCTGCCCCTCGTCGTGGGCAAGGGCGCCGACCTGGCCGCCGGCGAGGTCCTGCCCCTGCTGGCCCAGCGCCCGCGCCTGATGAGCCGGGTGGACGCCCTGGTGCGGGTGGACGAACGCCGTTGGGACCTGCGCCTGAAGGACGGCAGCCTGATCCAGCTGCCCGCCGTCGAACAGGAGGCGGCCCTGATCCGTCTCGATGCGCTGGATCAGCGCGAACGCCTGCTCGACCTGGGCTTCGCCCGGGTCGATCTCAGAACGCCGGACGAGGTCGCCGTGCGACCCGCCGCCGACGCTTAAAGGACCAGTAAGACATGGCGGGAAAGCAGCGCGGATCGGCGAATGACCAGGGCCGGGGCATGGATCCCCGCGCCGGCCGCGCCCCCGTGATCGCCGCCCTGGACATCGGCCAGTCCAAGGTCTCGTGCTTCATCATGAAGCCTGACGGCGTGCGGCACGCCGACCGCACTATCCGCGTCGCCGGCGCCAGCCATGTCCAGTCCAAGGGCGTGAAGGGCGGCGCCATCATCAATATGGACGAGGCCGCCCAGGCCATCGGCCACGCCGTCGAACGGGCCGAACGCGCGGCCCAGAGCCCGGTCTCCGGCGTCGTCGTCACCACCGCCATCGGCCAGATGGCCAGCCACCGCGTCCAGGCCCGGGTGTCTCTGGGCGCCAATCCGGTCGGGGACGCCGATCTGGCGCGCGCCATCGGCATGGCCCTGGCCCAGATCCGCCTGCCCAACCGCCGCCCGATCCACGTCCTGCCCATCGCCTGGTCGGTGGACGGCGCGCGCGGCGTGCATGATCCGCGTTCGATGCGCGGCGGTTCGCTGGGGCTCGACCTGCTGGTTGTGTCCATGGCCGAGAATGTCTTCACGACCCTGAGCCACTGCCTTGAGCTGGCGCATCTGGACCTGCAGGGCGTGGCCGCCGCGCCCGTCGTCTCGTCCCTGGCCGCGCTGGAAGAGGACGAGATGGACCTGGGCGCCGTCTGCATCGACATGGGCGGCGGCTCGACCAGCGCCGCCGTCTGGGGCGGCCGGTCCCTGTTGCACATCGAAAGCCTGAACGTCGGCGGCGACCATGTCACCTCGGACATCGCGCGCGGCCTGTCGACGTCCAAGGCGGGCGCCGAACGGCTGAAGACCCTGCACGGCTCGGCCATGGCCAGCGCCAACGAGGACCGCGAAATGCTGGAGGCTCCGCCGCGCGGCGAGGACGCCTCGGCCGGCCCGGTCATCGTCCCGCGCGCCATGCTGAAGACCGTCATCGCCCCGCGCGTGGAAGAGACGCTGGAACTGCTGCGCGACCGGCTGAAGAACGCCGGCGTGGGCCTTGAGCCCGGCGCGGGCCTGGTCCTGACCGGCGGCGCCAGCCAACTGAACGGGGTGCGGGAGCTGGCTGTGCGGGTGTTCGACCGCCCGGTCCGCCTGGGCAAGCCTCAGCGCGCGCCACATTTGGCCGACGCCGCCTCCGGTCCGGCCTTCTGCGCCACCGCCGGAGTCCTGCTGCGCGCCGCCTACGGCCCGCGCGAAGCCGTGTCCGCCCGGAAGCTTATGGCGCGGCAGATCACGGCGGCGGACGCGCCGAGAATCCATCGGGGCAATGTGGTAGGGCGTGTCGCGGGCTGGTTGCGCGACAACCTATAAAAACGGGTGGTATCGCTGTCAGAACTGGGCTTTCGCAGCAATACAGCGACCATCGAGAGCTTTGCGCCGTTGACCATTGGCGATCAGTATCTTCATGATCTGTCCTTGGCTTAAACTTGGGAAAACAGCTTCGGCATTGGCGCGCGTGATCGCACGCCCGTCTCCAAGTGTGCAATGCTCGACAGCGAGCCGCTCCTTGTGCACTAAGTGCACTAACTGCGTGGGCGTTTATGACCTCACCGGACGCTATTATCAGGTCGGCCTGACGGCTCGCTTCTAGGTCCAGTCTTTCTAAAATAAGGAAAGGGCTGCTCTCACGGGCCGCCCTTTTTCCTGAAGGTCGTCGTTTTTCGAAGAAACTGCAGCCAAGCTCGCAGTTTGTGCTTTCCTCGAGTCCGACTCACATTATCGCCGTAACCTTCTCTTAACCCTCATGGGTGCAATCCTTAACACGCTCATAACCAATGTGATTCGGCGGGGCGGTCGCATCGGTTTGAAGGGGTCAGGGTCGGAAGGTCGGAAAAGAAATGTCGCTCTCATTGGTCAAGCCGCAACACACTGAACTGAAACCCCGTATCGTCGTGTTCGGCGTCGGCGGCGCCGGCGGCAACGCCGTGAACAACATGATCGACGCCGGCCTTGAAGGGGTCGAGTTCGTCGTGGCCAACACCGATGCGCAGCACCTCAGCTTCGCCAAGACGGATCGTCGCATCCAGTTGGGCGAGACCATCACCCAGGGCCTGGGCGCCGGCGCTCACCCCGAAGTCGGCATGAACGCCGCCGAGGAATCCGCCGACGAGATCCATCAGCACCTCGAAGGCGCGCACATGGTGTTCATCACCTGTGGCATGGGCGGCGGCACCGGCACCGGCGCGGCACCCGTCATCGCCAAATGCGCGCGCGATCGCGGCATCCTGACCGTCGGCGTCGTGACCAAGCCCTTCACCTTCGAGGGCCGTCACCGGATGCGCCTGGCCGACGCGGGCGTCGCCGAACTGCAGCGCTATGTCGACACCCTGATCGTCATTCCGAACCAGAACCTGTTCCGCGTCGCCAACGAACGCACCACCTTCGCCGACGCCTTCGGCATGGCCGACCAGGTGCTGCACTCGGGCGTGCGGTCGATCACCGACCTGATGATCCTGCCGGGTCTGATCAACCTCGACTTCGCCGACGTCCGCGCCGTCATGTCCGAAATGGGCAAGGCGATGATGGGCACCGGCGAGGCCTCCGGCGACGACCGCGCCCTGCTGGCCGCCCAGAACGCCATCGCCAACCCGCTGCTGGACGAGACGTCGCTGAAGGGCGCCAAGGCCGTGCTGGTGAACATCACCGGCGGTCTGGACATGACCCTGCTGGAAGTCGACGAGGCCGCCAACGCCATTTCGGCCGAGGTGGACGGCGACGCCAACATCATCTTCGGCGCCGCCTTCGATCCGGCGCTGGACGGCAAGATCCGCGTCTCGGTGGTCGCCACCGGCATGGACGAGAGCGGCGTGCAACGCGCCGAACCCTCGGCTCCGGCTGCGCCCTCCCAGACCGCGCCCCTGGCGGATCACGGCGCGCGCCGTTCCGCCGGCGGCCTGTACGGAACCCAGGCTTCGCGTGCCCCCGAGCCCGCCCGCGAACCCTACCGTGAGCCGGTCCGCGCCGAACGCGCGCCGGAACCGCGTCCTGAGCCCCGGATCGAGGCGGCCCCCGTCGTCCCCAGCTTTCAATCCCCTCCCGCGCCGGAGCCCCGGCCCGAGCCGGTGATCCGCGTCGCGGAACCGACCCCGCGCGCCCTGGACCCGATCGTCGATCCGTGGGTCGAGGAGTACGAAACCACCCGCGCGCCGGCCACGCAGTCGAGCCGCGCGCCCGAGCCCCAGGGCGACCTGTACGCCGCCCGTTCGCCCGAGCCGGCCGTCGATGACTATGACGACCGTGACCACCGCCGCAGCGGCTGGAGCCTGTTCGGTCGCGGCAAGCGCGCCCAGCCGCAGCCCGAGCCGACCTACAGCCCCCGTCCGACCTCGCAGATGCGGTCGGCGGCCCAGCCGCAGGCCCAGGCCGAGCCCGAGACGGGCCATGCGGACGACGACCTGGAGATTCCTTCTTTTCTCCGCCGTCTCGCAAACTGACCGACTGAAATTCTGAAAGCCGCGCCCCGAAGCCACTGGCTTCGGGGCGTTTTCAATTGCGACGGTCCCATAACGAAACAATCCGAAACCCGACTTTCATTTCGCACTTGCGGGGGCAGGGCTAGATCACTCGAGGGGCGTAATCCGCACTTAGAGGCGGGACCCAATCAGATTGAAGCGAGTTTGAGTTTGTCGGTCAGAAACGACCATCACGAGCGCACCATCGTCGCGCCGGCCATCATCGCCGGCGTCGGGGTGCACACCGGCCGCCGGGTGCGGCTGGCGGTTCGTCCTGCGCCTGCGGGGGCGGGGATCGTCTTCGTGCGCACCGACGTGACCGACCGCGACAACCGCATCCCCGTCTCGGGCGAGGCCGTTGTCGACGCCCGCCTGAACACCATGATCGAGAACGCCGCCGGCGTGCGGCTGTCGACCATCGAACACCTGATGGCGGCTTTCTGCGCTCTGGGCGTTTCGAACGCCGTGGTCGAGGTGGACGGGCCGGAGCTGCCGATCCTGGACGGGTCGGCGCTGGAGTTCGTGCAGTTGCTGGACCGGGCGGGCTTCCGTCCCCAGGCGCAGCCGCAGCGCTATATCGAGATTCTGGAGACGGTTCACGTCACCGAAGGCGACAAGCACGCGGCCCTGTTGCCGTGCGACCGCTATGAAATGCGGTTCGAGATCGACTTCCCTTCGGCGGTGATCGGCAACCAGATCATCGATTTCGTCGTGGACGAGCCGACCTTCCGCAAGGAAATCATGGCCTGCCGCACCTTCGGCTTCGCCCATGAGGTCGAGGCCCTGCGTCAGGCGGGTCTGGCCCGCGGCGGTTCGCTGGAGAACGCCGTGGTCATCGACGGCGACGAAATCCTGAACCCCGGCGGCCTGCGGATGGAACGCGAGTTCGTGCGCCACAAGGCGCTGGACGCGATCGGCGACCTGTATGTCCTGGGCGCGCCCGTGCTGGGCCGTTACGAAGGCTACAAGGCCGGGCACGCGGTCAACAACAAGCTGGTCCGTGCGTTGCTGGCTGCGCCCCATGCGTGGCGCGAGGTCACACGCGTGCCCGAGATGGCGCAGGCGGGCTGACAAGCGCATCAGCCTTTCCCTCCCCAGCGGGGGAGGGGGGGCGAAGGCGCAGCCGGAGCCGGGTGGGACGGGCAGGGCGAAGTCCCCCAGACCTGATTGCGCGCCAGCCTTGCCGCCCCCACCCCGTCGCTTCGCGACGCCCCTCCCCGGTCGGGGAGGGAGAGGCGGCTGTGCGACCGTCAGGACGCCTGCAGCACCTTGCGCAGCTGCGGATGAAGTTCGCTGTTGCGGGCCAGAACCGACACGCCCGTCCTGGGATCGCCATCCGCCCCGATGGGGGTCACCGACCCGCCGGCCTCGGTGACGAACAGGATGCCCGCCGCCACGTCCCAGGGCTTCAGGCCGCGCTCGTAATAGGCGTCGTAGCGGCCGGCCGCGACCCAGGCGAAGTCCAGGGCGGCCGAGCCCAGGCGGCGGATGCCGGCGACGCGCTGGCCGATGGCGTGGATGTCCTTGATGGCCTGGGCGTGGCCCGACTTGCCGATGAAGGGCAGGCCCGTGGCGACCAGGCTCTCGGACAGGTCGCGACGGCCGGCGACGCGGATCCGCTGGTCGTTCAGATAGCAGCCCTTGCCCTTCTCGGCCCAGAACAGCTCGTTCATCACGGGATTATAGGTCACGCCGGCCACGATCTCGCTCGAACCGTCGGGCGCCCTGCGCTCCAGCCCCACCGTGACGGCGAAATGCGGCATGGCGTGCATGAAGTTGGTGGTGCCGTCGATGGGATCGACGATCCAGGTGTGGGACTTGTCGGTCCCCTCGATCATGCCGCGCTCTTCACCCAGGAAGCCGTAGCCCGGGCGGGCCTTCATCAGCAGTTCGTACAGGGTGTCTTCGGCGCGCAGGTCGGCGGTCGTGACGAAATCGCCCGGCCCCTTCCTCGACACCTGAAGCTGCGACACCTCGCCGAAGTCGCGCAGCATGGGGCGTGCGGTCTTGCGCACCGCGTCGAGCATGACTTGGAGCAGGGCGGAAGCGAGGGCCATCGGCGGATCTCCTGGTCCGCATGTCCTGAAAAGGCCCATTCTTCAGTAGGATGGGAGCCCGGACATGCGGAGAAGTGCAAGAAAGGGAACGGCCCCGGATGAGGCCGGCAGTGTGTCTTAGTCCGCGCGGCGGACGTATTCGCCGCTGGTCGTGTCGACGATGATGCGTTCACCGGCCGACATATAGGGCGGGATCATGATCCGCACGCCGTTCGAGGCGATGGCGGGCTTGTACGAGGACGAGGCCGTCTGTCCCTTCACGGTCGGCTCGGTTTCGGCGACTTCCAGCACGACCTGATCCGGCAGCTCCAGGCCGATCGGACGCTCTTCGTGCATCTCGATGATCACCTTCATGCCCTCTTGCAGATAGGGGATGCGCTCTTCGCCGACCCAGTCCTTCTGCAGCTCGATCTGCTCGTAGGTGGCGTCGTCCATGAAGACCAGGCTGTCGCCGTTGTCGAACAGATAGGAGAAGTCCTTCTGCTCCAGCGTCACGCGCTCGACCTTGTCTTCCGACCGGAAGCGCTCGTTCAGCTTGTTGCCGGTCTCGAGGTTCTTGGCCTCGACGTTGGCGAAGGCGCCGCCCTTGCCGGGCTTGACGTGGCTGGCCTTGGTGACGACCCACAGGCCGCCATTGTGCTGCAGGACCATGCCGGGCTTGATGGTGTTGCCGTTGATCTTCATGGGGTCACATCGGGAATGGGGTTGCGCCCACGCGCCCGGATGGGGCGTGGCGAATAGGGCGCGATCCCTAGAGGAAGCCCCGGCAAAGGGCAAGGCGGCCTAATGCAGGCTGCGGCCGCCCGAGACGTCGTCCGCCTTGCGATGAAGCAGATTGCCCATCCGCACGCCCGATCCGGTCGGCGCCGCCATCTTGCCCGCCCCTTCGTCCAGCTTGCGCGCCTCGTGGGCGAAGGCGGCGGCCAGGCCCGCGGACGACATGGCCGCCAGCACCTGTTTCCACATCGACGACGGGCGCAGGCCCAGCCAGACGGCGTTGACGGTCTGGGCCGCGACCCACAGGCCCATGGCCCTGGTCCGCTCGCGCGCCGGCGGGGCGTTCCAGACACGCACGGCCGACAGGGTGGTGGCCGAGAACACCGCAGGAAGGATCAGACTGAAGGCGCCGTGGGGCTTCTCGGTGATCGGCAGGTCGCGGTCGCGAACCTGTCTCAAGGACCGTTTCGGCCTCAGCGCGCCAGAGGCTATGCCCGTCGCCAGCAAGGCGAACCCCACCGTCAGGGCGACGCCCATGGCCACATGCCCGGCGCTGCGCCCCTCGCTGTTCAGCAGGTCCACAGCTGCGTCGCGCACATCATCAATGGCGTCGTCGATGTCAGTCATGGTCCGCTCCAGCTTGCCCGTCGAAATCTAATGGCCGGGACCGGACGCGGTTCCGTCAGACCTCTTCCGGCTCGACCGGTTCCATCTCGCGCGGATCGAAATCATAGTCCAGCAGATCGCCGGGGCGACACTCCAGAACGGCGCATAGTCGCGACAGGGTGCTGAAGCGAATGCCCTTCACCTTGCCGGACCGGAACAGGGAGAACTGGGTTTCGCTCAGGCCGACCTGGGCGGCGACATCGCGCGCCTTCAGGCCCTTGCGGACCATCAGATCATTCAGGGTCACGCGAACGGGCATTCAGATCATTTCGTCCATCTCGGCCTGCAGCAGGCCCGCCTGATCGATCACCCGTCCCAGAAGGAAGAGGGCGCCGCCGATCATGCCCAGGGTCATGCCGGCGACGTCGAAATAGGCCCAACTGCTCCGCTCGTCGCCCAGAAGCCGCATCAGATTGGTGACGCCGAACACGCTGAGCAGCCCGCCGAAGCCCAGCGCCAGCCCCACACGACGCAGGGCGGACGACAGGGTCGGCTGGATCAGCCGCCCCTTGGCCAACTGCCCCAGCGCCGACCCGATCGACCAGACGGCGAACAGGTAGAGAAGCGTCGGCGAGGCCCAGACGATCTCCCGAAGCAGGAGGGTGAGGTCTCTGTGTTCTCCGCGTGCGGCGAAGACCGCCGGCACGATCACATACATCAGCGCCAGGATCGCGCCGACGCTGCAAACCATGAAAACCGCGAGCCAGCGAAACTGCCGGCACATGCGGCGAAAACGGGCGAGATCGTCGGCGGCCATGGCTTTCCCTGCGGAGCTGAACCTGTCGTGTCTTTAATCTTGACTTAAAAATCCTCCTCGCGCAACTTTATCTAACAGTTAAACGCGGGGTGGGTTATGGCGGCCATAGAGACAGTAGGGCTGACGCGCATGTTCGGCCGTCGTTGTGCGGTGGACTCGGTGTCCATGACGGCGCCCAAGCATGCGGTCTATGGGTTCCTGGGGCGCAACGGCGCCGGCAAGACCACGACGATGAAGATGCTGATGGGGCTGTTGCGACCCACCTCGGGCGTGGCTCGGGTCTGCGGCGTCGACGTCGCGCAGGATCGCAGGGGGGCGGCCCGCAAGATCGGCGTCCTCCTGGAGGCGCACGGCTTCTACGCCCACCTGTCGGGACGAGAGAACCTGGACCTCACGCGCCGGCTTCTTGGTCTTGCGGCGACCGAGATCGACAGGGTGCTGGAGGTCGTCGGCATGACACGCGACGGCGGACGCCGGGTCGGCGACTATTCGCTGGGGATGCGTCAGAGGCTCGGCATAGCGCGCGCCCTGCTGGGGTCCCCGCCGGTGCTGATGCTGGACGAACCGACGAACGGGCTGGACCCCGACGGGATCGCCGACATGCGCCTGTTTCTGCGCGAACTGCCGATCCGCGCGGGGGCGACCGTCCTTCTGTCCAGCCACCTGCTCGGCGAGATCGAACAGACCGCCACCCACGTGGGCGTGATTCACGAAGGCCGACTGGTGGTCGAGGGCGAACTGGCCAGGCTGAAGGCCGAACTGGCGCCCGAGATCGGCTTGCGCGTCGATGACCCGGCGCGCGCGCGGGCGGTGCTGCAGTCGCTGGATCTGACCCTGAGCGAAGACGCGGGGGGCCTGGTGGCGCGGCTGCGTCCCGGCAACGATCACGACCAGGTCTGCGCTGCTCTGAACCGCGAGCTGGTGGCCGCAGGCGTCGCTGTGTTCGCCATCGGCGCCCGCGCCCGTTCGCTGGAGGGCGTCTATCGCGCCGCTTCCGCCCTGTCCCAATCCCGCTTTGCGGAGTCCGTCTGATGCTCGCCGTTCTGTCCGTCGAAATCCGCAAGCTGAACCGGTCACTGGCCCTTGTGTTGGCCGCGGCCGCTCCGGCTCTGATCGCCGTCTTCGCCTTTTCAATGCTGCTGCGGTCCGAGACGCCTTGGGAATGGGAGAGGTGGATCGGCAGCGCCACGGCGATCTGGGCCTATTTCATGATGCCCATGTGCGTCACCGCCCTGACCGCCCTGGTCGCCCATATGGAGCATGGGCCGCGCAGCTGGGATCACCTGCGCGCCCTGCCTGTGCCACGCTGGACCCTCTATGCGTCAAAGGCGGTCTGCGTGATCGGCCTGGTGCTGATCATGAGCGCGGCCGTGCTGGCCATGACGATCGGGGCCGTGATCCTCGGCGGCCTCATCAAGCCGGAGGCGGCGGCGGCTGGACGACTGGACCTCGCGGGTCATGCCTGGATCCTGGCCAAGATCGCGGCGGCCGCCGTTCTGATGATCGCCCTTCAGTTCTGGACGGCGATCCGGTTCGCCAGCTTCGTGCCCGGCCTTGTGCTGGGCATCGGCGGAACCTTCTTCGGCGTGGTGGCGACCTCGGCGAAAGAGGGCGTATTCATGCCCTGGCAGATGCCGGTGAACATCCTGGCGACCGAGGCGTGGCGCGTTCAGACCGCCTTGACGCTGGGCGGCGGTCTGGGTCTCGTCGTCCTCGCGGCGGCGGTGATCCACCTGGCCCGCCGCGAGGGCTGAGGATCGATCAGCCGCCGGTGGCGCTGTTGTCGGTGACGATTTCCTTCATGGCCGACTGCAGATAGTTCTGCGCGCCCATCAGTTCGATCAGCTTGTGCTGGTTCTCGAGGAAGTCGATGTGTTCCTCGGTGTCGGCCAGAATCTTCATCAGCAGGTCGCGGCTGACGTAGTCGCGGGTCTCTTCGCACAGGGTAACGGCGGCGGCGGTCGCGACGCGGCTGTCCAGCTCCAGTTGCAGGTCGGCGCCCAGGCATTCGATCGGATCCTCGCCGACCTTCAGCTTGTGCAGGTCCTGCAGATTCGGCAGGCCGTCCAGGAAGAGGATGCGTTTGATCAGCATGTCGGCGTGTTTCATCTCGCCGATCGATTCTTCGTAGATGACGTGCCCCAGGTGGGCCAGACCCCAGCTTTCGAACATGCGCGCATGCAGGAAATACTGGTTCACCGCCGTCAGCTCGTTGGTGAGCACCGCGTTCAGCGTGCGGAGGATAGCGGGGTCGCCCTTCATGGCCGTGTCCTTGGTCTTGCGACGGCGCCTTCGCCGTCTGTCGAGCGACGCAATACCACAGTAAAATCGACCCTGCTTATTTGCGAGTTCTTATCACTGCTTTGATAGTGCGAGTGATTTTCGGCAGCAAGCGAGGGGCTATTCAGCCGCCATAGCGAAGGCTTCGCGGCTGTCCTGGATCATCTGGCGCATCTCGCAGACGCATTTGGCGCATTGGGCCTGGCACTGGTGGCTGGCGAAGATGTCGCGCGGCCGACAGGCGCCGGCCTCGATGGCCTGGGCCACATCCCGCTTGCGAAGACCATTGCAGTTACAGACGTACACGAGAGTTCTACGCGTTCCACCGACTGAGAATGGTTCGCTATAGCACCCCTTAAGGCGATTGCAAGTCGTTCGCATGGGTGTGCGACGACGGACCCGTTGACGAATGGTCGCAGGAGGGGGAAGTCAGCCCCATGGCCAGAACCCCGACCGTTCCCGATCGCCCGCCCTGCCGGCTGTATCTGATCACCCCGCCCGCGATTCCCGATCTGGACGCCTTCGCCGCGACCCTGGACGAGGCCCTGGGCGACGGCGACGTGGCCGCCCTGCAGATTCGGCTCAAGCCCGCCGACGACGCCGCCATTTGCGCGGCCGTTGAGCGGCTGGCGCCGGTCGCGCGGCGTCATGGGGTGGCGGTCCTGCTGAATGATCGACCCGATCTGGCGAAGGCCACGGGCTGCGACGGGGTTCATATCGGGCAGGAGGACGGTTCGCTGGCCGAGGCGCGGCGCATCCTGGGACCGGACGCCATGATCGGCGTGACCTGCCACGACGACCGCGACCTGGCCTGGGACGCGGCCGAGGGCGGGGCGGATTATGTCGCCTTCGGCGCCTTCTATCCGACCGACACCAAGACGACGGTCCACCGACCCGGTCTGGAGATCCTGACGGTCTGGCAGGAGACCGTCGAGACGCCCTGCGTCGCCATCGGCGGAATCACCGTCGAGACGGCGGCGGAGGTGGCGCGTGCGGGCGCAGATTTCATCGCCGTCAGCGCCGGGGTCTGGTCCTATGACGCAGGTCCAGCTTCAGCGGTTAAGGGCTTCAATCATAGATTGAATAATTAGCATGTGACCATGTTTCAGGGGATATTAGGAACCGCATGGTTTGATGGTGCGATTAATCGCCTCGAGACCCTGCATGACCCTGAGCCGTGTGCTCGACATCGATGTCGCGGCGCCGCCGACGCAGCCGTCGGGCGCGCGCATGCGCGCGGCTGAGCCGAGCAGCGGCGATGTCTTCGCCCACCCCTTGATTCCCGTGATGACCGGCGGTGCCGTCGCTGTTCTGGCCGCGGAGTCCAACGGCTGGGGCCCTTGGCGGTTCTTTTACACAATCGACGCGTCCCACGCTCCTCACTGTGCTTAGCTTCCAGGGCTGCGTGTATTAACTAA
>NZ_JMQR01000061.1:0-18721 GCF_000698025.1 Brevundimonas sp. EAKA
TTGGCCGCCTCGACCAGGTCCTCGGTCCGCGCCAGCACGTCCTCGGCTCGGCGCACGGCCTCGACCCCCACCGCAGTCATGATGACGGCGCCGCGCGCGCGCTCGACCACGGGGGCGCCCAGGATCCGTTCCAGCTCCTGCACCCCGGCGCTGAGGGCAGGCTGGCTGACGTGGGCGGCCTCGGCGGCGCGGGAGAAGCTGCCGTGTTCGGCGAGAAGCTTCAGATACTGGAGTTGACGCAGGGTGGGGAGCATTTTGGACGAATAGAGCGGGTCTATACAAAAATCAAAGATAATCGATTGGTCTTATGAAGCTGGACCGCGTTGAATAGCCACGTCAGCCGAGGGGCTATCGTCAACACGCCCGCCGCATCGCGCCATCACAGGGAAGACCGCCATGACCACCGAAGCCAAATGTCCGTTCTCAGCCGCAAAGACCGAGCCGGTGGCCGGGGGCGGGGTCCAGAACCGCGACTGGTGGCCGGGGCAGCTGCGCACCGACCTGCTGAACCAGCATTCGTCGCGCTCCAACCCGCTGGGCGAGGGGTTCAACTATCGCGAGGCCTTTTCCAAACTGGACTATGAGGCGCTGAAGAACGATCTGCGCCAGCTGATGACCGACTCGCAGGACTGGTGGCCGGCGGACTTCGGCCATTACGGGCCCCAGTTCATCCGCATGGCCTGGCACAGCGCGGGCACCTATCGCGTCGGCGACGGACGGGGCGGCGGCGGTCGCGGCCAGCAGCGTTTTGCGCCGCTGAACTCGTGGCCGGACAACGTCAACATCGACAAGTCGCGCCGCCTGCTGTGGCCGATCAAGCAGAAATACGGCCAGGCCATCTCCTGGGCCGACCTGCTGATCCTGACCGGCAATGTGGCGCTGGAGACCATGGGCTTCCGCACCTTCGGCTTCGCCGGCGGACGTGAGGACACCTGGGAGCCGGATCAGGACGTCTACTGGGGCCGTGAAACGACCTGGCTGGGCGGCGACGAGCGCTATGCGCGCGGCTCGCACGGCGTGGACAAGCCGGCTGACGAGGCCGTTCTGGTGACCGACGACGACGCGGACGGTCGTGAGCATAGCCGCGATCTGGAGAACCCGCTGGCGGCGGTCCAGATGGGCCTGATCTACGTCAATCCGGAAGGGCCGGACGGCAATCCCGATCCGATCGCCGCGGCGCGCGACATCCGCGACACCTTTGCGCGGATGGCGATGAACGACGAGGAGACCGTGGCCCTGATCGCCGGCGGCCACACCTTCGGCAAGACCCACGGCGCCGGCCCGGCCGACCACGTCGGACCCGAGCCCGAGGCCGCAGGCCTGGAGGCGCAAGGTCTGGGCTGGACCTCCAGCTTCGGCAGCGGCAAGGCCGGGGACGCCATCACCAGCGGTCTGGAAGTGACCTGGACCCAGACCCCGGCCCAGTGGAGCAACTTCTTCTTCGAGAACCTGTTCGCCTTCGAATGGGAGCTGGAGAAGTCGCCGGCCGGCGCTCACCAGTGGGTGGCCAAGGACGCGGGCGAGATCATTCCCGACGCCCATGATCCGACCAAGATGCGCCGGCCGACCATGCTGACCACCGATCTGTCGCTGCGGTTCGACCCCGAATACGAGAAGATCTCGCGCCGCTTCCTGAACAATCCCCAGGCCTTCGCCGAGGCCTTCGCCCGCGCCTGGTTCAAGCTGACCCACCGCGATCTGGGGCCGCGCTCGCGCTATGTGGGCCCGGAAGTCCCCAGGGAGGAACTTGTCTGGCAGGATCCCGTGCCGGCCGTCGACCATCCGCTGATCGACGCCGGCGATGTGGCCACGTTGAAAGCCCAGGTGCTGGCCACGGGTCTGAGCGTGTCGGAACTGGTCGGCGTGGCCTGGGCCTCGGCCTCGACCTTCCGGGGCGGGGACAAGCGCGGCGGCGCAAACGGCGCGCGCATTCGCCTGGCGCCGCAGAAGGACTGGGCCGTCAATCAGCCCGAGCAGTTGGAGCGGGTGCTGAAGATGCTGGAAGGCGTGCAGTTCGCCTTCAACCAGGCTCAGGTCGGCGGCAAGAAGGTCTCGCTGGCCGACCTGATCGTGCTGGCCGGCGCCGCAGGCGTCGAACAGGCGGCCAGGGCGGCGGGACATGAGGTCGTCGTGCCCTTCACGCCGGGACGGACGGACGCCAGCCAGGCCCAGACCGACGTCGAATCCTTCGGCTATCTGGAGCCGGTCGCTGACGGCTTCCGCAACTATCAGAAGGCCCGCTACGCCGTTCCCGCCGAATCCCTGCTGATCGACCAGGCCCAGCGTCTGACCCTGACCGCGCCCGAGATGACGGCGTTGATCGGGGGGCTGCGCGCCATCAACATCAACGTCGGTGGGGCGACCCACGGGGTGCTGACGGACCGGCCCGGCGCCCTGACCAACGACGTCTTCGTCAACCTGCTGGACATGGACCTGAAGTGGCAGGCGACCTCGGACGCCAAGGCGGTGTTCGAAGGCCGAGACCGCAAGACGGGCGAGGCGAAATGGACCGGCACGCGCGTCGATCTGGTGTTCGGCTCGAACGCCGTGCTGCGCGCCCTGGCCGAGGTCTACGCCGGGTCGGACGGCCAGAAGAAACTGGTCGAGGACTTCGTGGCGGCCTGGGCCCGGGTCATGGAGCTGGACCGGTTCGACCTGCACGGCTGATTTAAGCCGGAGTACAGGCGGCGAGGGGGCGGACGCATGCAGGCGTCCGCCCCCTCGCTGTTTCAAGGGATCAGCGCAGCCTGATCTCGAACAGTTGCGGCCACCGTTTGCCGGTGACGAACAGGCGTTTGCCGCCTGCGTCCCAGGCGATGCCGTTCAGGACGTCGTCGTTCGGGTCCAGGCCCGCATCCTGAGGGACCAGGGCGGTCAGGTCGATGAAGGCCTTTACGACGCCGGTCTCCGGGTCGATGCGGGCGATGCGGTTGTCCTGCCACAGGTTGGCGAAGACCTCGCCGTCGATCCATTCCAGCTCGTTGATCTGGTCCAGCGGCTCGCCGTCGGCGGTGACGGAGATCCGGCCGGTCTCGGCCAGGGTGTCGGGATCGAGGAAGCGCAGCTGGTCCGTGCCGTCGCTCATGATCAGCCGCCGCCCGTCGGTGGTCAGGGCCCAGCCCTCGCCCGGATAGGAGAAGCCGCCCAGGGGCGAGAAGTCGTCCAGCTTCCAGATGAAGCCGATGTGGTTGCGCCAGGTCAGGCTGTAGAGCTTGCCGTTCAGCGTGGTCATGCCTTCGCCGAAATAGACGGTCGGCAGGTCGCGCTGGCGCACCACCTCGCCCGTCTCAAGCTGAACCTGGCGGATGAAGGAGGGGTAGAGGCCCGTGCTCTCGTACAGGGCGCCGTCGTGGAAGAAGAGGCCCTCGGTGAAGGCCGTCTTGTCGTGCGGATAGGCGCGCACGACTTCATAGGCCTGGACCGGAACCTCGGCCCGGGCCGGAAGGCCGCCGCCTGTCGCCAGCAGCAGGCCGGAGACGAGGCCGGCGAGGCGTGACGACAGGCGGGTCATCGGCTCAGGCCTTCTCGGCGGCGGCTTCCGCCTCGGCCTTCCTGGCGCGGGCCTCGGCCTGGTTGGCCTGGGCGCGGGCGGCCGTGGCCTTTTCCTTCTTGGTGGCGGAGCGACGGCCCAGCATGTTCAGGGCCTCGACCCCGGCCGAGAAGGCCATGGCGGCGTAGATATAGCCCTTGGGCACATGATAGCCGAAGCCGTCGGCGATCAGCACCATGCCGATCATCAGCAGGAAGCCGAGGGCCAGCATGACGACGCTGGGGTTCTCGTTGATGAAATTGGCCAGCGGGTCGGCGGCCAGCAGCATCACGGTCACGGCGACCAGAACCGCCACCACCATGATCGGCAGGTGTTCGGTCATGCCGACGGCCGTCAGAATGGAGTCGATCGAGAAGACCAGGTCCAGCAGGATGATCTGGAAGATCGCCGCGCCGGCGTTGGTGATCATCACGTCCTTCTTGTCCATCACGTCGTGGGTGGGCGTGGGATCGACGGTGTGGTGGATCTCCTTGGTGGCCTTCCAGACCAGGAACAGGCCGCCCGCGATCAGGATCAGGTCCTTCCACGAGAATTCGTTGCCCATCAGGGTGAAGACCGGCTGAACCAGGCCCACCAGCCAGGCGATGATCGACAACAGGGCCAGGCGCATGACCAGGGCCAGGCCGATGCCGATGCGCCGCACCTTCTGGCGCTGATGCTCGGGCAGTTTGTTCGACAGGATCGAGATGAAGATCAGGTTGTCGATGCCGAGCACGACCTCCATCACGATGAGCGTCACCAGCGCGGCCCAGGCGGCCGGGTCGGAGAGCAGGGGCGTAATGCTGTCGAGCATTTAGGTGTCCTAGGTGGAAAAGCGTCAGCGTTAAGCGCTAGGGCCGCCGCAGGTTCCGATCAAGCGGTCGGGGGCGGCGCAATGGTCGCACCCCGGTCCTCAATTGTGCGATCATTTTTCGTCCGGCGCGACATCGACGACCACGGGGAAATGGTCCGAGATCACCTGGCCGCTGAAGGAATCGGTGGGTACGCCGTAGCGTTCGACCGACAGGCCGGGAGCGACGAAGACATGGTCGATTGCGACGCCGTCATTGTCCCTGGCGATGTCGAAGTCGTTGTAGGTGCCGGCGGGACCGAACACGACAGGGCTGACGGCGCGGGCGTCGCGCAGCCCGGCGGCGAGGACGCGGCGATAGGGGGCCGTGTCCGGCCCGGCGTTGAAATCCCCCATCAGCACCACCGCCGCCGTCGCCCCCTCGACCGTCGCCGGGGCCAGATCGGCGGCCAGGGCGGCGCACTGTTCACGGGCGACCGCGCCGACATGGTCCATGTGGGCGTTGCGCACGTCCAGAAGCCGGCCGCTGACCCGGTCGCGCAGCACGACGCGGGTCACGGTGCGCGGCAGGGCGGCGTCCCACCCCTTGGACGGACGGTCCGGCGTGGGCGAGCACCATAGGGTCTGGGTGCTGACCGCCTCGAATCGGGCGCGGCGCCAGAACAGGGTCGTCGTCTCGCCCGCCTGGGCGCCGTCGTCGCGGCCGACGCCGTAATGGTCATAGGCCGGCGCCTGATCGGCCAGATAGGCGACCATCGGAATCAGCGCCTCCTGAACCCCCAGGACGTCGGGATCGAAGAAGGCGATCTGGCGCGCCATGTGCGGCCGGCGCTGCAGCCAGTTCGGCGTGTCGTCGGGCGCGTCATAGCGGATGTTGTAGCTCATTAGCCGCACGGAGCGGGGAGCATCCGCAGGGGCGGTCAGGCCGCCGGCTCGGGCGTGCGACGGGGCGGCGACGCAGGGCGCCAGGAGGGCGCAGGCGGCGGTGATCAGCAGCGGGTGCGGTTTCATCTCGGCTCTCGTCGGTAGGTCGGCCCGTGATTTCACATGGAGGGATGACCGGGGTGCGACACCCGATGCGACAGGGTGCGGCTTCATCACCCCTTCACACAATGTTGCGAGCAGCAAAACCCCGTGCTATCAGGCGCCCGGCTTGAAGGGGGCGTATTCACGAATACGGCCTCTGTCGTGCTTTCCGCAAGCATTTCAAGCTTTTGACCGTTGCGAGCCTCGCATTCGGTCGCGACCCTGACACAACGACCTCGGACCCTAATCAGTGGCTGATGATTTCAGAACGACGGAAGTCGGCGATCGCTACGCACAGGCGCTGTTTGATCTGGCGCTGGAAACCGGCCGCCTGGACGCCGTCCGTGCTGACCTGACGTCGTTGAAGGCCGCCTGGATTGAGAGCGCCGACCTGCGCCGCCTGGCGACCTCGCCGGTCATTTCGGCCGAGGATCAGGGCAAGGGCCTCGTCGCCATCGCCGCCAAGGCCAAGTTCGAACAGACCACCGCCAACTTCCTGGGCCTGCTGGCCCAGAACCACCGCGCGCGGGACCTGCCCCATGTGATCGCCGGGTTCGAAGCCCGCTACGCCAAGCACGCCGGCATCGTCGCCGCCGAGGTCGTCTCGGCCCAGGCGCTGGACGCCAAGCAGCTGGCCGCGATCAAGGCCGCGCTGAACGCCAGCCTGGGCAAGGCGCCGGAACTGACCACGCGGGTCGATCCGGCCATCCTGGGCGGCCTGAAGATCAAGGTCGGCTCGAAACTGTTCGACGCCTCGCTGAAGACCAAGCTCGACCAGATGAAGTTCGCCCTCAAGCGAGCGTAAGCCCGCTCCCCGCCCCAAGAATGAAGCGCGCCTGATCGGCGCACCCGCAGAAGACTGAAGAACAGAGAGCCCGTCATGGACATCCGCGCCGCTGAAATCTCGGCCATCCTCAAGTCGCAGATCGCCAACTTCGGCGTCGAAGCCGATGTCTCCGACGTGGGCAGCGTGCTGTCGGTCGGCGACGGCATCGCCCGCATCCACGGTCTGGACAATGTCCAGGCCGGCGAAATGGTCGAGTTCACCAAGGCCGGCGTGAAGGGCATGGCCCTGAACCTGGAACGCGACAATGTGGGCGCCGTGATCTTCGGCGCCGACGCCGCCATCGCCGAGGGCGACGACGTGCGCCGCCTGGGCGAGATCGTCGACGTGCCGGTCGGCAAGGGTCTGCTGGGTCGCGTCGTCAACCCGCTGGGCGAGCCGATCGACGGCAAGGGCCCGATCCAGTTCACCGAGCGCCGCCGCGTCGACGTCAAGGCGCCGGGCATCATCCCGCGCAAGTCGGTCCACGAGCCGATGCAGACCGGCCTGAAGGCCATCGACACCCTGATCCCCGTCGGCCGCGGCCAACGCGAGCTGATCATCGGCGACCGTCAGGTGGGCAAGACCGCCGTCGCCATCGACACCATCCTGAACCAGAAAAACGTCAACAAGACCGACGACGAGAGCGCCAAGCTCTACTGCATCTACGTCGCCATCGGCCAGAAGCGTTCGACCGTCGCCCAGATCGTCAAGACCCTCGAAGAGGCCGGGGCGATGGAATACACCATCGTCGTCGCCGCCACGGCGTCGGAGCCGGCCCCGCTGCAGTTCCTGGCGCCCTTCTCGGGCACGGCCATGGGCGAATATTTCCGCGACAACGGCATGCACGGCCTGATCGTCTATGACGACCTGTCCAAGCAGGCTGTGGCCTATCGCCAGATGTCCCTGCTGCTGCGCCGCCCGCCGGGCCGCGAAGCCTATCCGGGCGACGTCTTCTACCTGCACAGCCGCCTGCTGGAACGTTCGGCCAAGCTGAACGAGGACTACGGTTCGGGCTCGCTGACCGCCCTGCCGCTGATCGAGACCCAGGCCAACGACGTTTCGGCCTATATCCCGACCAACGTCATCTCCATCACCGACGGCCAGATCTTCCTGGAATCCGACCTGTTCTACCAGGGCATCCGCCCGGCCGTGAACGTCGGCATCTCGGTGTCGCGCGTCGGCTCCTCGGCCCAGACCAAGGCGATGAAGAAGGTCGCCGGCACCATCAAGGGCGAGCTGGCCCAGTACCGGGAAATGGCCGCCTTCGCCAAGTTCGGCTCGGACCTGGACGCCTCGACCCAGAAGCTGCTGGCCCGCGGCGCCCGCCTGACCGAGCTGCTGAAGCAGCCGCAATACTCGCCGCTGGCGATGGAAGAACAGGTCGTCTCGGTCTACGCCGGCACGCGCGGCTATATCGACGGCATCGCCGTGAGCGACGTCGGCCGGTTCGAGAAGGAACTGCTGGCCCGCATCCATGCGAACCACGCCAGCCTGCTGGAAGGCATCCGCACCAAGAAGGACCTGACCTCGGATATCGAAGCCGAGCTCAAGGACATCCTGGCCGCCTTCGTCAAGACCTTCGCCTGAACCCCGCCGGTAGTTAGAGGAAGAGCAACGCCGGATGGCCAGCCTCAAGGAAATGCGCAATCGGATCGGAAGCGTGAAAGCCACGCAGAAGATCACGAAGGCCATGCAGATGGTCGCCGCGGCCAAGCTGAAACGCGCCCAGGACCAGGCCGAGAGCGCCCGGCCCTATGCGCGCAAGATGGCCTCGGTCATCGCCAACCTGGCCGCCGGCGTCTCGGGCGCCGACGCGCCCAAGCTGCTGGCCGGCACGGGTCAGGACCAGCGTCACCTGATCGTGGTGGCGACGGCGGACAAGGGTCTGGCGGGCGGTTTCTCGACCAACGTCATCCGCGCCGCACGCGAGCGGATCGGCAGCCTGATCGCCAACGGCAAGGACGTGAAGATCATCGCCGTCGGCCGCAAGTCGCGCGATCAGCTGACCCGTCTGTACGGCGACAAGGTGGTCCACACCTTCGAGCTGAGCGCCCAGAAGACCATCGGCCTGCCGCTGGCCCAGCCGGTCGCCGAAATGATCGCCACGGCGTTCGAGGACGGTCAGGCCGATGTGGTCACCCTGTTCTACAGCCAGTTCAAATCGGTGATCTCGCAGGTTCCGACCGGCAAGCAGCTGATCCCCGCCGTGGTCGAGGGCGACGCCGCCCCGATCGACCTGAACGGCGCGGTCTATGACTACGAGCCGTCGGAAGAGGAAATCCTCGAGACCCTGCTGCCGCGCAACCTGACGACCCAGATCCTGGCCGCTCTGTACGAGAACCAGGCGGGCTTCTTCGGGTCGCAGATGGCGGCGATGGACAACGCCACGCGCAACGCCGGCGACCTCATCAACGCCCTGACGCTGCAGTACAACCGCAAGCGCCAAGCCCAGATCACCACCGAGCTGATCGAGATCATCGCCGGCGCCGAAGCCCTCTGATCCCGACCGAACAGACATTCCGATACGGACCCCAGCCATGACCGACACCGTCGCCCCCAAGAAGCCCGCCGCCCGCAAGCCGGCCGCCAAGAAGGCCGCTCCCGCAGCGGCTCCCGTCTCCGCCGTCGCCACGGGCAAGATCGCCCAGGTCATCGGCGCCGTCGTGGACGTCGAGTTCACCGGCCACCTGCCGGCGATCCTGAACGCCCTCCACACCCAGAACATCGACCAGAAGACGGGCGAGCCCTTCACCCTGGTCCTGGAAGTCGCCCAGCACCTGGGTGAGAACATGGTCCGCACCATCGCCATGGACACGACCGAGGGCCTGACGCGCGGCCAGGCCGTGTCGGACACCGGAACCTCGATCCAGACCCCGGTCGGGCCGGGCGTGCTGGGCCGGATCATGAACGTCGTCGGCCAGCCGATCGATGAAGCCGGTCCGATCCAGACCACCCAGTACCGCCCGATCCACCGCGAGGCGCCGACCTTCGAAGAGCAGACTAACTCGTCGGAAATCCTGGTCACGGGCATCAAGGTCATCGACCTGATCTGCCCCTACACCAAGGGCGGCAAGACCGGCCTGTTCGGCGGCGCCGGCGTGGGCAAGACCGTGACCATGCAGGAACTGATCAACAACATCGCCAAGGCGTACGGCGGTTATTCGGTCCTGGCCGGCGTGGGCGAGCGCACCCGCGAAGGCAACGACCTGTATCACGAGATGATCGAGTCGAACGTGAACGTCGACCCGGCCAAGAACGGCGGCTCGACCGAGGGTTCCAAATGCGCCCTGGTCTACGGCCAGATGAACGAGCCTCCCGGCGCCCGCGCCCGCGTCGCCCTGACCGGCCTGGCCCAGGCCGAGTATTTCCGCGACGAAGAGGGCAAGGACGTCCTGCTGTTCGTCGACAACATCTTCCGCTTCACGCAAGCCGGTTCGGAAGTGTCGGCTCTCTTGGGCCGTATCCCGTCGGCCGTGGGCTATCAGCCGACGCTGGCCACCGAGATGGGCAATCTGCAAGAGCGGATCACCTCGACCAAGAAGGGCTCGATCACCTCGGTCCAGGCCATCTACGTCCCGGCCGATGACCCCACCGACCCGGCGCCCGCCGCCTCGTTCGCCCACTTGGACGCGACCACCATGCTGTCGCGTGACATCGCCGCCCAGGCCATCTTCCCCGCCGTCGATCCGCTGGACTCGACCTCGCGGATCATGGACCCGCTGGTCATCGGCGAAGAACACTACAACGTCGCCCGTTCGGTCCAGGAAGTCCTGCAGCAGTACAAGGGCCTGAAGGACATCATCGCCATCTTGGGCATGGACGAGCTGTCGGAAGAGGACAAGCTGGTCGTCTCGCGCGCCCGCAAGATCCAGCGCTTCCTGTCGCAGCCCTTCTTCGTGGCCGAGCAGTTCACCAACGCCCCCGGCAAGTTCGTCGAACTGGCCGACACGATCCGCAGCTTCAAGGGCATCGTCGCCGGCGAATACGACCACCTGCCGGAATCGGCCTTCTACATGGTCGGCGCCATCGAAGAGGCCGTCGCCAAGGCCGAGAAGATGGCGGCGGAAGCCTGATCATGCGCAAGGCCTTCGTCAGCCTCATTGTTTCCTTCCTGCTGGCGCCCGTTTCGGCGCAAGCTCAGGTCGGAGATTTTGAAGCCATGGCGGGGGCCTGCGACGCTTTTCTGGCTGATGGTCGTTTCCCCCCAGCTACGGCTGAGGCTGCGTTCTTCCTTGATAGAGGATTTAAGGGCGCGGCCATGACGGCCCGAGACGGCGAGGTTTCTCGAAGTTACACACGGTCCGGCACACCCGTTGATCCTGTTCGGATCATGGTGGCTCGACCGACAGAGACGGGCGGCGAAAGCTGCAGCGTGCTGGACCTGAGCGGCCCGGAGGCTGGCGATAGCTTCATCGTAAAGACTCGCGCTGAACGCTCTTGGACGTTCGATAGCGAGTCCGATGATGTGAACGGCAAGGGCGTTCTTTTCGAGCGAAGCGTCGCCACCAACATGATCTTTCTGTCGATATGGGGAACGGGCGGCGCCTACCCCGTTTCCATCGCATCCTATCAAATCGGAACATCGGACTGATGGCTGGCAAACTTTCCTTCTCCCTCGTCTCGCCGGAACGCGAGGTCTTCTCGGGCTTGGTGGACCAGGTGGATGCGCCGGGCGTCGAGGGCGACTTCGGCGTCCTGCCGGACCACGCCCCGTTCATGACCGCCCTGCGCGAGGGTCTGGTGACCGTCTATGTCGGCGCCGCCCGGACCCAGTATGACGTCAAGGGCGGCTTCGCCGACGTCAACGGCGAAGGCCTGACCATCCTGGCCGAACAGGCGACCGAGGTCGTCGCGGCCTGATCCTTTCCAAGGGTCGTAAAGATTGAGGCCCCGCATTTCGGTGCGGGGCCTTTTTGTCATGCGACCGTGATGGAACTTCGGTAGCGCGGAGACAACCTTCGCGCTTGTCGGGATGAATGGCATGGGTTCGGTAGTCTGGTTCAAGGCCCTGGTGGCGATGGCTGCGTTGGTGACGCCGGGCGCACAGACCGACGCCCCCATAGCCGTCGACCGGACGCCACTCGCCGCCGCCGTGGACTATTGTGTCGCCGTGGCGGAGGCCGACATGACTGACGCCCCTCCGATTGTCGAAGGCCCCAGGGATTTTCAGAGACTCGACGGCCGGTACGGCGCGCAAAGATGGGCCACGGGCGCGCCGGACAGTTCCGGCGGGATCATGGTTGAGCCGAACGACGGCAGTTGTTCGGTCTATGCGTTCAAAGCCTCGGAAGCCGATGTGGCGGCTTTGTTCGAAGCGCGAGAGGGCTATGAGCCATATAACCAGGCGGGTACGGCTTATCTTCGTCTGTTCGACGGCGGCGGTGTTCTCGCCTACTCAAGGCCTGTGGGGGGAGACGGGGGCGTGGTTCTATCTGTCGCCTCCAGAAAGAACGAGCCCAAGCAGGTCAGCGACATGTCCGGTGAGAGCGCGCCGATAGAGGCCTTGGCTACAGGGCTGGCCTTCTGCCTTGCGGCCGGAGAGGCGGAGCTTCTGGACTTGCCGCCGGTGGACGGCCCCGCCCACTTCGCTGAAGAAGCCGGACAATACGGCCAAAAATCTTGGGCGGCGGGGACGCCCCGCGCCCTGCGCTCGGTGGACATATCCATGAACGAGGCCCAGTGTTTCATCCTGGCCCATGGCTTTGCTTCGGACCAAGTCGCGGCGTGGATGGCGGAAAAGACTGACTATGCCGTGATCGAGGATCGTCACCACGCACGTCAGGTCCGCGATGGCTGGGTCCAGATCGTATGGGGGAAACTCAAAGACGATGCGACCCTTATCCTTGTGACGACGAGGAAGGGTGAGGACAGGCCGGATGTCCTTTGACCCTTTCCCCGGCCGGAGGTCCGGGGCTATGACCGCGCCATGACCGACCCCATCGATATTCAAGGCCATTGCGAACCGCGCTTCGACGCCGTGCGCGAGGCGTTCACCGCCAACTTCACCGACGCGCCCGAGGGGCTGAACGAGCAGGCGGCGCGGTTCAGCGTGCTGATCGGGGGGGAGACGGTCGTCGATCTGTGGGCGGGGCATGCCGACACGGCGCGGACCACGGCCTTCACCGAGACGACCCTGACGCCGGTGTTCTCGACCGGCAAGGCGGTGATGGCCCTGCTGATCGCCACGGCGGTCGAGGCGGGCCGGCTGGATTATGAGCAGACGGTCGCCAGCCTGTGGCCCGCGTTCGGGGCGGCGGGCAAGGCCGGGATCACCGTGGGCCAGTTGATGAGCCACCAGGCGGGCCTGCCGGGCTTTTCCGAGGCGGTCGATCCGTCGGTCTGGTTCGAGGCGGCGTCCGTGCTGGTGCGGCTGGCGGCCCAGGCGCCGATGTGGGAGCCCGGCACGGCGTCCGGTTATCATCCCGTCACGGTCGGCTACATGGCCAACGAGGTCTTCCGCCTGGCGACGGGGCGGACCATGGGCCAGGCCTTGCGGGCGGACTTCCCCGACCTGGATCTGTGGATCGGCCTGCCCGAGAGCGAGCATGGCCGGGTGGCCCAGATGCGCAAGCCCACGGCGGCGCCCAGCCTAGGGACCGTCGATCCGATCAAACAGGCGGCCTTCCTGGACCGGGGCTCGGCCCCCGGGGGGCGGGGGTCGGCCGAATGGCGCAAGATGGAGATCCCTTCGGCCAATCTGCACGGCACGGCCCTGGGCCTGGCGCGGATGATGGGTGTGGTCGCCAATGCGGGGGTTCTGGAGGGCCGGTCGGTGCTGTCGGCGGAGACGCTGGACCAGTTGACGCGCGAACGGATCCACGGCCCGGACAAGGTGCTGCCCTATGTGATCAGCTGGGCGGCGGGCCTGATGCGCAATGACGGGCTGAACGTCTTCGGGCCGGGCGGGTCCTTCGGCCACTATGGCTGGGGCGGGTCGATGGCCATGGCCGACCCGTCGCGCCGGCTGTCGGCCGCCTATGTGATGACGCGTCAGTCGCCGCACCTGATCGGCGACCCTCGCCCCCGGCGGCTGCTGGCGGCCCTATACGGCGCGCTCTAGACCGTTTCGGACAGGACGACGGCGCGCCGTGCGGCCGGCGACCGCCGCGCGGCGCCGATCGCGAACACCCCCGCTCCGGCCCAGATGAAGGCGAACGAGACAATGCGCAGCGGCGTCAGGGCCTCGCCCGCCCAGACGCCGCAGGCGAACTGGAGCGTCGGCGCCAGGAACTGGATGAAGCCGAGGGTGGACAGGGGCAGACGCCGCGCCGACCAGGCGAACATCACCAGCGGAATGACCGTCGCCGGGCCGTTGACCAGGGCCCAGGCCAGGCCGGCGGGGGAGGCGAAACCTGTCGCCTGGCCGTGCGTGGCCAGCCAGGCCAGGAACAGGGCGCCGATGGGCAGCAGCACCAGACATTCGACGAACAACCCGGTCTGGGCCGAGGCAGGCACGCGCTTTCGGATCACCGCATAGGCGCAGAAGGTGACGGCCAGGGTCAGGCCGATGATCGGCACATGGCCCAGGGCGATGGTCTGGATCACCACCCCGACGGCGGCCAGGCCGATGGCGAGGCCGCTCCAGCGGTCGATCCGTTCACGGAACAACACCGCCCCCGCCGCCATGTTGAGCAGCGGGTTGATGTAATAGCCGAGGCTGGCCTCCAGCGTCGCATGATGGGTGGTGGCGAAGACGTACAGGCTCCAGTTGGTCGCGATCATCGCCGCCGACAGGGCCAGCCAGGCCAGGGTGCGCGGCGTGGCCAGCACCCGTTTCGCTTCGCCCCATTGGCCCGCCAGCAGCAGGAACAGACCCGCCACGAAGACCGACCAGACCGCCCGATGGGCCAGGATCTCGGGCGCGCCGAAGCCGTGGGCGGCCATGGCCATGAACAGCAGGGGCAAGAGGCCCCACAGGCTGTAGCAGGCGATGGCGGTGGCGACCGCGCGGGGATCATTGGGGGCGGCGGCGGCGGTCATGGGCGACTCAACTTCACTTTCGTCATTCTCCGGCAAGCCGCGTCTTCGCGGCGCAGACCGGGGAACCCAGCGGCGCCGAAGGCGAAATCTCCCAGCAGCATGACGGCCGAAATCGCGTCCGCGACAGGTTCGCGCTCACGCGCGCCGCTGGGTCCCCCGGTCGCGCTACGCGCGCCGGAGGATGACGAAAGACATTACACCGTGATCGAACGATACCCCGACGACGAGGTGATGACGCCCGTCTCGTCCAGCAGCTGGGCGATCTGGACGGCGTTCAGGGCGGCGCCCTTGCGCAGATTGTCGGACACGACCCACAGGTTCAGGCCGTTCTCGACGGTCGGATCCTTGCGGATGCGGCTGACATAGACGGCGTGTTCGCCGGCGGCGTCGACGGGGGTGATATAGCCGTCGTGCTCCTGCTTATCGATCACCAGCACGCCCGGCGCCTCGCGCAGGATGGCGCGGGCCTCGTCCGGGGCGATGGGGCGGTCGAACTCGATGTTCACAGCCTCTGAGTGGCCGACGAAGACCGGCACGCGGACGCAGGTGACCGTGACCTTGATGTCGGGATCCAGCATCTTGTGGGTCTCGTCCGACATCTTCTGCTCCTCGTCGGTCGAACCGTCCTCGAGGAAGGAGCCGATATAGGGGATGACGTTGAAGGCGATCTGTTTGGGGAACTTCTTGGGGCGCGCGTCGCCCAGGCCGTAGATGGCCTTGGTCTGGTTCCACAGCTCGTCCATGCCTTCCTTGCCGGCGCCGGACACCGACTGATAGGTCGAGACCACGACCCGCTTGATCCTGGCCGCGTCGTGCAGGGGCTTCAGCGCCGTGACCAGCTGGATGGTCGAGCAGTTGGGGTTGGCGATGATGTTCTTCTTCTTGGCGTCCTTGACCGCGTCGGGGTTCACCTCGGGCACGATCAGGGGCACGTCGGCGTCCTTGCGGAAGGCCGAGGAGTTGTCGATCACGATGGGGCCGGCCTTGCCGATCTTTTCGGACCAGGCGCGCGAGACCTCGCCGCCGGCCGACATCAGGACCAGATCGACCTTGGAGAAGTCGAACTGTTCGATGTCCTGGCATTTGATGGTCTTGTCGCCGAACGAGACCTCGACCCCCTTGGACTTGCGCGAGGCGATGGCGTGGATTTCATCGACGGGGAATTCCAGCTCCTCGAGGATGTTCAGCATTTCGCGGCCCACATTGCCCGTGGCCCCGACGATCGCGACGCGATAACCCATGATGATTGGTCCTTCGGACGCGCTATCGCTCGGCCCACGGGGCCTCGCTGCTTGAGCGCGATGTGTTGTGTGGTGTGCATTTAGGCGTTCGCAGCCGCGAAGCAATCGCTTTTCGGCGGCGGGGACTTTAAGCAGGGGCTCATGACCTCCCGCATCCGAAACGCCTACGACATCCGCGTGGAAGAGGGCGTGCTGACGCCCGATCCGGCCCAGGCCGAAGTGCTCGTCGCCCTGGAGCGGCTGGAGACCGATCTGGCCCGGCGCGGCCTGTTCGGACGCCCGCCCGAGGTGAAGGGGATCTATCTGTGGGGACCGCCCGGGCGGGGCAAGTCCATGCTGATGGACCTGTTCTATTCGGCCACGCCCGAGCCCCGGAAAAGACGCGCCCATTTCCACGCCTTCATGGCCCGGGTCCACGACCTGGTGCGCCAGTGGCGTGAGGGCGACTCCAAAAGCCGCAAGGCCGTGTTCGGGACGCATAAGGGCGACGATCCCATTCCGCCCATCGCCAAGCTGATCGCCTCCGAAGCCCGGCTGCTGTGTTTCGACGAGCTTCAGGTGACGGACATCGCCGACGCCATGATCCTGGGCCGGCTGTTCGAGGCCCTGTTCGAGGACAAGGTGGTGCTGGCCATCACCTCGAACCGGGCGCCGGAGGACCTGTACAAGAACGGCATCAACCGCCAGCTGTTCGTCCCCTTCATCGACATCATCCGCGACCGCTGCGCCGTGGTCGAGACGGCGGGTGCGCGCGACTGGCGGCTGGACCGGCTGAGTTCGGCCCAGGTCTGGCACACGCCGGACGACCGGGCCGGGTTCGAAGAGCTTTGGCGCGAACTGAAGGGCGGCGAGCCGGAAGAGCCGGCGCACCTTGCCGTCCTGGGCCGCGACGTGGTGGTGGAGCGGACCGTGGGCTCGATGGCGCGGGCGCGGTTTGCGGACCTGTGCGGCCGGCCGCTGGGGCCGCAGGACTATCTGGCCGTCGCCGCGCGGTTTCACACCCTGTTCCTGGAGGACGTGCCGATCCTGGGGCCGTCGAACCAGCAGGAGGCGCGCCGCCTGGTGACGCTGGTGGACGCTCTGTACGAGGCCAAGACCAAGCTGATCGTCCTGGCCGCCGCCCGGCCTGAGGCCCTCTATACCGAGGGTGTGGGGGCGTTCGAGTTCGAACGCACCGTGTCGCGCTTCAACGAGATGCAGAGCAAGGACTGGCTGGCCCACGTGCGGGATTGACACGAAAGACCCTCTCCCGCTTGCGGGGGAGGTGGCCCGGCGTTCGCGAAGCGAACCAGGGTCGGAGGGGGAGTCTTGTTTGGCTGGAAGAGAACTTCCCCCATCGTCAGCCGTCTCGCTGCGCTCGACGAGCTGACACTTCCCCCGCAAGCGGGGGAAGATCTGGAAAGCGCAAAGAAAAAGGGCCTGCGGATTGCTCCGCAGGCCCTTCGTCATTCGATCTGTGCGATCGCTTAAGCCAGCGAGGCGTCGATGTCCTTGCAGGCCTGCAGCAGGCCCTGGACCGAGGCGACGGACTTTTCGAACATCGCCTTTTCTTCGTCGTTGGTGGTGAACTCGATCACCTTCTCGACGCCGGCGGCGCCGATCATGGCCGGGACGCCGACATAGAGGTCCGACAGGCCGTATTCGCCCGACAGCCAGACGGCGCAGGGCAGGACGCGCTTCTGGTCCAGCAGATAGGACTTGGCCATCGCAATCGCGCTTTCGGCCGGGGCGTAGAAGGCCGAGCCGGTCTTCAGCAGGGCGACGATCTCGCCGCCGCCCTTGCGGGTGCGGTCGACGATGGCGTCCAGCTCGTCTTGCGACAGGAAGCCGGCCTTGACGGCGTCCGGCAGGGGCAGGCCGCCGACGGTCGAGTGGCGCACCATCGGCACCATGTCGTCGCCGTGGCCGCCCAGGGTCCAGGCGTGGATGTCTTGAACCGACACGCCGGTCTTTTCAGCCAGGAAGTAGGCGAAACGCGCCGAGTCGAGCACGCCGGCCATGCCGACGACCTTCTCCTTGGGCAGGCCCGAGAACTTCTGCAGGGCCCAGACCATGGCGTCGAGCGGGTTGGTGATGCAGATGACGAAGGCGTTGGGGGCGTGGGCCTTGATGCCCTCGCCGACGGCCTTCATGACCTTCAGGTTGATGCCGATCAGGTCGTCGCGGCTCATGCCCGGCTTGCGCGGCACGCCGGCGGTGACGATGCAGACGTCGGCGCCCGCGATGTCGGCGTAGTCGTTGGCGCCCTTCAAGGCCACGTCCGAGCCGAAGACGGCGGTGGCCTCGGCGATGTCCAGCGCCTTGCCCTGGGGGGTGCCTTCAGCGATGTCGAACAGGATCACGTCGCCCAGCGCTTCGCGCGCGGCCACATGGGCCAGGGTGCCGCCGATCATGCCGGCGCCGATGAGGGCGATCTTCGCGCGAGCCATGGATGTCTCCGTTTATTGCGTGTGCGAAAGGGGATTAATCGTGCGGGCGGTCTAGACCCCTCTCGCGGCTGTCGCAAGAACCTCGCTTTACGGCCTTGGTCTGGCTTGCGAAGGTTGCGGCCCAACCGGAGGATTTCGATGCGCCCTTCCCTCGCTCTCGCCCTGCTGCTGGGCGCCGCCGCCACACCCGCACTGGCCCAGACCCCGCCCGCGACCATCGGCGACCGCTATATTCCTGCGCCCTGGTGGATGCGCGATCCGGTCATCGCCTCGGTCGGCGAGGTGCGGGTCGAACTCCAGGCCAATCGCGCCTTTGTCTCCGCCAGCTTCCAGTCGGTGGACCGCAGCGTCGCCGAGGCTTCGCGCGCCGCAGCCGATCAGGTGCGGGCCCTCAGCCAGGCCCTGTCGGCCTATGGCGCGGACAAGGTTCGGGTCGAGACCAGCGTCACCACCCGCCCCCTCTATGACCAGTATCGCGACGAGAACGGGGTGATGCGCGACAACACCCGCGCCGACCGTGTGGCGCGCTATCAGGCCGACGCCTCGGTCAATGTGACGGTGCGCGACGTCAGCCTGATCGAGCGGGTGTACGCCACCATCGTGGCCTCGCGCCCGACGTCGATCGGCCAGGTGAATTTCCAGTTGGATCCGGAGAACAGCTGGAAGGCCAATCTGCAGGCCGAGGCGATGAAGGATGCGCGCCGTCGGGCCGAGGCGGCGGCGACCAACGCCGGCGCGACCCTGGGCCGGGTCAAGATCATAGATCCGTCGGGCCGGGTCTGCCAGACCGACGTTCTGGCAGGCTGGCCCGCCTACGCCGCCGGTGAACAGGCGACGACCGTAGAGGATATCGTGGTGACGGGGTCGCGGATGCAGGCG
>NZ_JMQR01000062.1:0-18071 GCF_000698025.1 Brevundimonas sp. EAKA
CCCCCCGATCCGCCGCCGACCGACGACGCGGGAAAGACCAAGGCTGGACATCTGCGGCTGGTGGTGTCGAACGCCTAGTCGTCGCAAACCCCTCATGCTATATGTGCTAGCATAAGGAACACGAACATGCCTGTCAGCCTCCACGTCCGTAATATCGACGATGACATCGCCATCGCCCTGAAGAAGCGCGCCCAGGAAAACAATCGCTCGGCCGAAGCGGAGCATCGCGAGATCCTTCGCAAGGCTTTGACGCCTCGTATCGACGCGGAGTGGGAGCGCCGCGCCGCCGCCCTTCGCGACGCCACCAAGGGAAAACTCAGCACGCCCTCCGAAATCCTGATCCGCGAAGATCGGGATTCTCGTTGATCGTCGTGGACGCGAGCGTGGCGATCAAGGTCGCGCTCTATGAACCCGACAGCCCCATCGCCGTCGCCGCCCTGCGCGCTCAGCCCTGGTCGGCGCCTGATCTGATCCTGTCGGAATGCGCCAACATCATCTGGAAGCGCTGTCGGATGGGCGACATCACTCGCGATCAGGCGATGCAGGCGGTCACACTGATCGAAACCATGAACCTGGATGTAGAGCCCGGTCGCAGGCTGATCGAACGAGCGGTGGAATTGGCGATCGCGCTGGATCATCCCTCCTATGACTGCTTCTACATCGCCCACGCCGAACAGTTAGGCGCGCCCCTTCTGACGGCGGACAAGAAACTCATCGCCAAGACGCGGGCGTCAGACGCGACGACCATCCAGATCATGGGTCTGGACGACTATGCACGGGAGAACGGCCTATGAACGTACAAGCTGACACCACCCTCGACGCCTATATCGCCGGCCTGCCCAAAGCCGAGTTGCACCTGCATATCGAGGGCTCGCTGGAGCCGGAGCTGATGTTCGAACTGGCGCAGCGCAATGGGGTGTCCATCCCCTATGACAGCGTCGAGGCGGTGCGGGCGGCCTATGATTTCTCGAACCTGCAGGACTTCCTGGACATCTATTACGCCGGGGCGGCCGTGCTGCTGACGCGCAAGGATTTCGAGGATCTGGCCTTCGCCTATTTCCAGCGGGCGGCCGCCGATAATGTGCGCCACGCCGAGATCTTCTTCGATCCCCAGACCCATACCGACCGGGGCGTGGCCTTCGGCGTGGTGGTCGAGGGGCTGATCGCGGGGATGGACCGGGCCAAGGCGGAACTGGGCGTCAGTTCGGGTCTGATCCTCAGCTTCCTGCGCCACCTGACCGAGGAGGAGGCGTTCGCGACCCTGGAAGCGGCCAAGCCCTATCTGCATCATTTCATCGGGGTGGGGCTGGATTCGTCGGAGGTCGGTCATCCGCCTTCCAAGTTCCAGCGCGTCTTCGCCGCCGCGCGTGAGCTGGGCCTGAAGCTGTGCGCCCACGCCGGCGAGGAAGGCCCGCCGGCCTATGTCCACGAGGCGCTGGACCTGCTGCACATCGACAGGATGGACCACGGCAATCGCTCGATGGAGGACGAGGCCCTGGTGGAGCGGCTGGCGCGCGAGCAGATGACCCTGACCGTCTGCCCGCTGTCGAACCTGAAGCTCTGCGTGGTCGACGACCTGAAGAACCACCCCGTGCCGGAGATGCTGCGCCGGGGCCTGCACGTCACCCTGAACTCGGACGACCCGTCCTATTTCGGCGGGTATGTGAACGACAACTACAGCCGGCTGGCGGCGGCGGTGGGGCTGACGAAGGATCAGGTGACGCTGTTGGCGCGGAACAGTTTCGAGGGGTCGTTCCTGGGCGAGACTGAAAAGGCGGCGTTCCTGGCTGAGGTGGATGCCTACGCGGCGGTCTGACGCCATCCCATCCCCCACCCGTCATCCTCGGCCTTGTGCCGAGGATGACGGATCAAAGAGTGCGCCAAACATCACTTTATCTTCCCGACGCTAAATGTTCCTGATATGTTCCGTTTATGGAACAGGCGAACGAAGACAGCGCGGGCCTACGCTGGCTGTTCGTCGATCTGAACGCTTTCTTCGCCAGCGTCGAGCAGCAGATGAACCCGGACTGGCAGGGCAGACCTGTCATCGTCCGGCCAGCGATGAGCGAATACACCGGGGCCATCGCCGCCAGCTATGAAAGCAAGGCCTGGGGCGTCCACACGGGGATGCGGGTGTCAGAGGCGCGCAAACTGTGCCCCGGCCTGATCGTCGCCGAGGCGCGGCCGGACCTCTATGTCGCGGTCCACAAGAAGATCATGGCCGAGATCGACCGCCACGTGCCTGTGTGGAAGGTCGGCTCCATCGACGAATGTTCGTGCGAACTGCTCGGCCCCGAACGGCAGGAGGCGAACGCCGTCGCCCTGGCTCGACGGATTCAGGCCGGCATCCTGGAGAATGTCGGCGACTGTCTGCGCTCGTCCATCGGGCTGGCCCCGTCGCGGTTCCTGGCCAAGACCGCCTGCGGCATGAAGAAGCCGGCCGGGTTGACCATCCTGAGAGCGAACGAACTGCCCGGCCCGCTGCTGGACCTGCCGCTGTCGAAATATCCCGGCATAGGCCCGCGGATGCGACTGCGGCTGGAGGCGGCGGGCGTCGCGGACACCGCAGGCCTGTGGACCATGAGCGCCCGGCAGGCGCGCGCGGTCTGGAACAGTATCGAGGGCGAACGCATCTGGCGTGGCCTGCATGGCCTGGACAGCGAGCCGACGCCGGAGAAGCCCCCGGCCTCCATCAGCCACAGCCACGTCCTGGCCCAGGCCATGCGGACCCCGGACAAGGCGCGCGCCGTGGCGCGGCGGCTGGTGGTCAAATGCGGGGCGCGGCTGCGGCGAATGGGCCTGACGGGGGCGAGCCTGACCCTGCATCTGGACATGGGACCGAAGGCGACGCCCAGAAGCGACCGGCGAGGCTGGGAGACGGCGGCTATGAGTTGCCCCGTCGCGCCGACGCAGGACACCTTCGCCCTGCTGACCGCGCTGGATGTCCTGTGGCGCAAGGTCGAGCCTGAGTTGGAGGCCGGACGGCTGAGCTATGTGGGTGTCGGGGTTCACGGGCTGAAATCCCGTGACGCCTTCGAGACGGACCTGTTCGATACCGGGCCGGATCAGGGCGGCGAGGCCCCGTCCCTGCGCCTGTCCCAGGCGCTGGACGCCCTCAATCGCCGCTATGGCAAGGACACCGTCAGCATCGGTCCCAAGGCGGGCCTGCCCGAATTCATCGGCGCCAAGATCGCTTTCACCCGCATTCCGGAGGCGGAGGATTTCTGGGAGTGAGCTGAGATCAACCCAGCAGGGCCGCAGCCTCAATGTCCGACACCCCCAGCGCCCGGAAACTGTCCCGCGCCGCCGCCGCCGTCTCAGGCGCGATCGCGCGGCTGGCGTCGGAGATGACCACGGCCTCGAAGCCTTCGCGCACCGCATCCTCCGCGGTGAAGCGGACGCAGTAGTCGAAGGCCAGGCCCGCGAGGAAGACCCGGGTCACGCCCAGGTCGCGCAGCAGGCCGGCCAGGCCCGTCGGGGTGCGATGGTCGTTCTCGAAGAAGCCGGAATAGGAATCGACCGCCGGGTGGTAGCCTTTGCGGATCACGGCCAGGGCCTTTTGCACCGTGGGTGCCGCGTCGGGATGGAAGTCGGCGCCGGGCGCGCCCTGGATACAGTGATCGGGCCACAGCATCTGGCGGCCGTAGGCGACCTCGATCTCGGTGAAGGGGGCCGCGCCGGGGTGGTTGGAGGCGAAGCTGATCTGGTCCGGCGTGTGCCAGTCCTGGGTCAGGATCACCCGGTCGAACCGGTCCGCCAGCCGGTTGATCAGGGGCATGATCCCCGCCCCGCCCGCGACCGCCAAAGCGCCGCCCTCGCAGAAGTCGTTCTGCGGGTCGATAACCAGGAGAGCGTCGGTCTCGAAAATCTGCATCACATGCCCGCGTAGGCGTCGATCTCGTTGGCCGAACCCAGGGCGACGGGGATGCGCTGGTGCAGATGCTCGGGCTGGATGTCCAGGATGGGCTGCGTCCCGTCCGTCGTCGCCTTGCCCCCGGCCTGTTCGACCAGGAAGGCCATCGGATTGCCTTCGTACATCAGGCGCAGCTTACCGGGTTTGTTCGGCTCGCGCTTGTCCCACGGATACAGGAAGACCCCGCCGCGCATCAGGATGCGGTGGACGTCAGCGACCATGGCCGCTACCCAGCGCATGTTGAAGTTCTTGCCGCGCGGGCCTTCGTCGCCCTTCAGCAGGTCGCCCACATAGGTCTGCACCGGCTCGGACCAGTGGCGCAGGTTTGACATGTTGATGGCGAACTCCTTGGTGTCCGGCGATATGGCGATGTCGTCGTGGGTCAGGATCCAGTCGCCGTCGTGCGACAGGGTGAAGCCCTTCACGCCCGCACCCGTGGTCAGGACCAGCATGGTCTGGGGACCGTACAGGGCATAGAGGGCCGCGACCTGGTTGCGGCCCGGCTGCATGAAGTCGGCCTCGGTCGGCGTCGGCGTGGTGGACTTCAGCACCGAGACGATGGTCCCGACCATGGCGTTGATGTCGATGTTGGACGACCCGTCCAGCGGGTCGAACAGGACCAGATATTGGCCGGTCGAATGGGTCGCCGGCTGGACCTCGTCCATTTCCTCGGAGGCGATGCCGGCGACGGCGGGGCTGGCCAGAAGGGCGTCGGTCAGCATGTCGTTGGTCATGACGTCGAGCTTCTTCTGCTCCTCGTCCTGGACATTGATCTGGCCCGAGGCGCCCAGAGCCCCGGCCAGGGCGCCGCCGGCGACGACCTTGCTGATGTCGGCGCAGGGGGCGGCGACGACGGTCAGCACCGCTTTCAGACCCTCGGGCGCGTCGAGCGCGGCGATATGGGCGTCGAGACGGGTGCGGTCGGCGGTCATGCGGTCGGTCCGGTGCGGCTGAGGCGGTTCCCGTTCTTGGCGGGCCAACGGCGCGAGGGCAAGGGCGACTCAACAACAGGCGATGCGAACGGCGACAATGACGCCGCCGGACGGCCTCCGAAAGCCGCCAACGCTTGACTTGGGCCCGGAGTCGGTGGCTTAGGTCGGATGCTCTCGCGGGAGAGTTCGGGACCGGCAGGCCGGCCCCCGACGCCGAAGGCGCAACCGCCCCGGAAACGCTCAGGCAAACGGACCGCGACAGCATACGGACGCTGGAAAGTCGCCCCCTTCTCGGGATCAGGGCGCGCCGACGGAGCAAGGTGGTCTGACCGCCGGAATCTCTCAGGCTTCAGGACAGCGGGGGCGCGAAGACGGCGGAGCTCCGCCACCAAACGCGACCGTGAAAGCCTGAACCATGACCGACCAAGCCCTGAAGACCACGCCCCTGAACGCCGCGCACCGCGCTCTGGGAGCCCGGATGGTGGGCTTCGGCGGCTATGACATGCCGGTCCAGTATGAGGGCGTCCTGGCCGAGCACCGCTGGACCCGCGAACACGCCGGCCTGTTCGACGTGTCGCACATGGGCCAGTGCAAGATCACCGGCGAGGACGCGACCGCCCAGTTCGAGCGGTTCGTGCCCGGCGACTATGAAATCCTGAAGGCCGGCAAGCAAAAGTATTCGCTGCTGCTGAACAAGGACGGCGGGATCATCGACGACCTGATGGCCGGCCGCCCGGATCACGACGGCCTGTTCGTCGTCGTCAACGCCGGCAACAAGGACGAGGATTTCGCCTTCTGGAGCGCAAACCTCGAAGGCGACGCCAAGCTGACCGTGCTGGACCGCGCCCTGATCGCCATCCAGGGGCCGGAAGCCGCCGAAGTCATGGCCGCGCATGAGCCGATCCTGGCCGAGATGGGCTTCATGGAATGCGCCCGGCTGATGCTGTTCGGCGTCGACTGCTACGTCTCGCGTTCGGGCTATACCGGCGAGGACGGCTATGAGATTTCGGTGCCGGCGGATCAGGCAGAGCGCGTCTGGAACACCATCCTGGAAGACGCCCGCGTCAAGCCGATCGGCCTGGGCGCCCGCGACAGCCTGCGGCTCGAAGCCGGCCTGCCGCTGCACGGCCATGACATCGACCCGACGACCAGCCCGGTCGAAGGCGCCCTGACCTTCGCCCTGTCCAAGTCACGCAAGGAGCGCGCCGACTTCAACGGCGCCGACCGCATCCTGAAGGAACTGGCCGACGGTCCTTCGCGCGTCCGCATCGGCCTGATCGTCAAGGAAGGCGCCCCGGCCCGCGAAGGCGCCGAGATCGCCGACGCTGACGGGAACGTCATCGGCAAGGTCACCTCGGGCGGCCCCTCCCCCACCCTGGGCAAGAACATCGCCATGGGCTTCGTGCCGCCGGCCTATGCCGCGCTGGGTACGGAGTTGAAGGTCGTCGTGCGCGGCAAGTCCGCCGCCGCCGAAGTCGTCGCCATGCCCTTCGTGGCGCAACGCTATTACCGGAAGCCGAAGGCGTAACATTCATCCCGTCACCCTCGGGCTTGACCCGAGGGCCGGGCGATCAACCGCTCGTGCGAAGACATCGACGCACGGACCGCACAACATCCGATCCTCGGGTCAAGCCCGAGGATGACGGGAGAGGAGAATAGAAATGAAATTCACCAAGGATCACGAGTGGGTCAGCCTGGACGGCGACATCGCCACCGTGGGCATCTCCAAACACGCCGCCGACGCCCTGGGCGACGTGGTGTTCGTTGAAGTGCCGGAAGTCGGCAAGATCGTCGCCAAGGGCGCCAGCTTCGCCGTGGTCGAGAGCGTCAAGGCCGCTTCCGACGTCTACGCCCCAGTCTCGGGCGAGGTGGTCGAGGCCAATGACGCCCTGTCGACCGCCCCGGAAACCGTCAACGCCGCCCCGGAAGGCGACGGCTGGTTCGCCAAGATCAAGGTGTCGGACGTCTCGGAACTGGACGCCCTGATGGACCAGGCCGCCTACGACGCCTTCCTCGCCACCCTCTAGTATCAAACTCCCTCACCCTCGGGCTTGACCCGAGGGCCGGAGGATCAACCGCTTGTGCGAAGACTTCGACGCACGGCCCGCACCGCATCCGATCCTCGGATCAAGCCCGAGGATGACGGAGTGAGAAGAACATGCGTTACCTCCCCCTGACGCCCGACGACCGCACGGCGATGCTCGCCGCCATCGGCGCGAAATCGATCGACGACCTTTTCGTGGACGTGCCCGAGGCGGCGCGGCTGGACGGGCCGGTGGACCTGCCCCGCGTGGCCGGCGAGATGGAGGTCGAGCGCGCCCTGTCCGCCATGGCGGCCAAGAACGCGACGGCCGGCGCGGTGCCCTTCTTCTGCGGCGCAGGGGCCTACAAGCACCACGTCCCGGCGACGGTGGATCACGTGATCCAGCGGTCCGAGTTCCTGACCAGCTACACCCCCTACCAGCCGGAAATCGCCCAGGGGACCCTGCAGTACCTGTACGAATTCCAGACCCAGGTCGCGAACCTGACCGGCATGCCGGTGGCCAACGCCAGCCTCTATGACGGCTCGACCGCCATGGCCGAGGGCGTGCTGATGGCGACCCGCGTGACCCGCCGCAACAAGGCGGTGATCTCGGGCGGCGTGCACCCCCACTACGTCAAGGCGACCGAAACCGTGGTCCACGCCGTCGGCGTCGAGACCCAGGTCCTGGCCGCCGCCGTCGACGCAGAGGCCGCCGTGATCGACCAGATCGGTCCCGACACGGCCTGCGTCGTGGTTCAGACCCCCAACGTCTTCGGCACGGCGACGGATGTGACCAAGATCGCCGAGGCCGCCCACGCCGCCGGCGCCCTGCTGATCGTCGTGGTCACCGAGGCGGTGTCGATGGGGCTGCTGAAGTCGCCCGGCGAGATGGGCGCCGACATCGTCGCGGCCGAGGGCCAGTCGATCGGCAACGCCCTGAACTTCGGCGGCCCCTACGTCGGCCTGTTCGCCACGCGAGAAAAGCTGATCCGCCAGATGCCCGGCCGTCTGACCGGCGAGACGGTGGACGCCGACGGCGAGCGCGGCTTCGTCCTGACCCTGTCGACGCGCGAACAGCATATCCGCCGGGACAAGGCGACGTCGAACATCTGCACCAATTCCGGCCTCTGCACCTTGGCCTTCACCATCCACATGAGCCTGCTGGGCGAGACGGGCCTGCGTAAACTGGCCCTGCTGAACCACGAGAAGGCCGTCGCCACCCGCGACGCCCTGGCGGCCATTCCGGGCGTCGAAATCCTCACCGACCGCTTCTTCAACGAGTTCGCGGTGCGCCTGCCCAGGAACGCGGCCGAAGTCGTCTCGACCCTGGCCGATCACCATGTTCTGGCCGGCGTGCCCTACAGCCGTCTGGCCCCCGATGCGGGCATGGACGACGTCCTGCTGGTCGCCGCGACCGAGACCACGCTGGATGTGGACATCCAGATCCTCGCCAAGTCGCTCTCCAAAGTCCTCGGCGCGTAAGGGATAACGACCATGAGCACCATGAACACCGTCGGCCGTCCGACCGCTCCGAACGCCGTGACGACCAAGCCCGCCACCCTGACCGGCGGCCGCGGCCTGTTGCAGAACGAAGCCCTGATTTTCGAAGGCGACGGCTGGGGCAAGACCGGCGTCGATCTGGCTGAGCCCAAGACGGACGGCTCGGACCTGGGCGACCTGGTTCGCAAGGATCCGATCGGCCTGCCCGGCCTGTCGGAGCCGGAAACCATGCGCCACTATGTGCGCCTGAGCCAGAAGAACCACGCCATCGACCTGGCCATCTATCCGCTGGGCTCGTGCACGATGAAGCACAACCCGCGCCTGAACGAGAAGATGGCGCGCCTGCCCGGCTTCTCGGACATCCACCCGCTGCAGCCGATCTCGACGGTGCAGGGCGCGCTGGAGCTGATGGATGCGCTGGCCCACTGGCTGAAGACCCTGACCGGCATGCCCGCCGTCGCCCTGTCGCCCAAGGCCGGCGCCCACGGCGAGCTGTGCGGGCTGATGGCCATCCGCGCCGCCCACGAGGCCTCGGGCCAGCATGAGAAGCGCCGCAAGGTTCTGGTGCCCACTAGCGCCCACGGCACCAACCCGGCCACCGCCGCCTTCGTCGGCTACACCGTCGTCGAGGTCGCCCAGACTGAGGACGGCCGCGTGGACGTCGCCGACCTGGCCGCCAAGCTGGGCGACGACGTCGCCGCCATCATGGTGACCAACCCCAACACCTGCGGCCTGTTCGAGCGCGACATCCTGGAGATCAGCCGCCTGACGCACGCGGCCGGCGCATACTTCTATTGCGACGGCGCCAACTTCAACGCCATCGTCGGCCGGGTTCGTCCGGGCGATCTGGGCGTCGATGCGATGCACATCAACCTGCACAAGACCTTCTCGACGCCTCACGGCGGCGGCGGGCCGGGCGCGGGGCCGGTGGTGCTGTCCGAGGCGTTGGCGCCCTTCGCCCCAGCGCCTTGGGTCGTGCATGACGACGGCGGCTATCGCCTGATCGAGCGCGAGGAAGACGAGGCCGAGCAGGCCTTTGGCCGCCTGTGCGCCTTCCAGGGCCAGATGGGCATGTATGTGCGCGCCCTGTCCTACATGATGTCGCATGGCGCCGACGGCCTGCGTCAGGTCGCCGAGGATGCAGTGCTGAACGCCAACTATATCAAGGCCCGGCTGTCGGACCTGATGTCGGCGGCCTTCCCCGATGGCCCCTGCATGCACGAGGCCCTGTTCGACGACGCATGGCTGAAGGGCACGGACATCACCACGCTCGACTTCGCCAAGGCGATGATCGACGAGGGCTTCCACCCGATGACCATGTATTTCCCGCTGGTCGTCCACGGCGCCATGCTGATCGAGCCGACGGAAACCGAGTCCAAGGCCGAACTGGATCGCTTCATCCACGCGATGCGCCTGTTGGCCGAGGCCGCGAAAGCCGGCGACGTCGATCGCTTCAAGGGCGCGCCCTTCCACGCCCCCTTGCGCCGCCTGGACGAAACCCGCGCCGCCCGCTCGCCGGTGCTGCGCTGGACCGCGCCGGCAGGGTCGAACCAGGCGGCGTAAGGGCGACGGATAGGCCCCGTCATCCCAGGGCTTGTCCCTGGGATCCATACTCCCAGCGCCAGACGAAGGCGCATTCTGCGGAAACACCGGGAGTATGGATCCTCGCCGCAAGGGCGAGGATGACGAAGGTTGAAGAGGGGTGACCTCCCCCTATTGTGTCCTGGAGGCAACAGCCAGAAGCCCTTGATCAATCATGACCAAAGCTTCACGCCGTAGACACGGATCGGCCATGGACACACGGTCTTAACGAGCCTGTGGCAGGCTGGCCACGGTCGCTCTTTCCTCTCCCGAGTCGGGATCGGGCGGTCGTGACGATCGTTGTCACAGGACCTCCCTCCTCTCTGTCTGGCGCCGACTTGACCTTCGCAACCGCGATCCGCCTTCCGTCCTACCGCGCGCGCAGCCGTACGCTTCGCGCGCTGAAGCGATGGGCGCTGATGGCGGGCGGGCTGTTCGTGGTGCTTCTGGGAATTCTGATCGCGCCCCTGCCGGGTCCAGGCGGCATTCCCGTCATCGCCGTCGGCCTGATGCTGATCCTGAAGAGCTCCTTCTGGGCCAAGCGGCTGTTCATTCGTGCCCAATACGCCCGGCCCAAATGGGTCTATCCGTTCCGGCGGCTCATGCGCAAAAAGCCGGAGTTCGCTCCTGTCTTCTGGCAGCAGGCCCTGCGCGCCGAGAAGGTCGTGCTTAAGAGACCCCGCCGACGTCTGACGCGGTTGCGGAAGATGCTTCGTCGCTATTTCCGGAAGCTTTTCCGCTAGTTGACAGACCGTCTCGCGGTTGCGTTGTCGCAACTGCTAACCACATCATCGTGAACGCCCTTCTCCCTCTACAGGCGTATTCTGTCTGGGCGTTATCAGAGAACCACCAAATGCGTTGGGAGGCGCTAAGGTCATGATGTCACGCGTACAAAAGGGCATGATCGCGGGCGTCGCCGCGACCGTCGCCGTTTCCTTGCTTGAAATACCCAACCTGTTCCTGAACTGGTTCGACCCGTTCCAGGGGGTCATCGCCACCATGATCGGCATGCCTGGAAACATGGCCGTCGGCTGGGCGATCCACGCCTTCAGCGGCGTCTTCATCCTGGGGCCGTTGTTCGGTCTGATGTGTCCCCGCCTGCCCACCGACACCCCCGAGACCAAGGGCATCGTCTTCGCCGTCGGCGCCTGGGTGGTGATGATGGGGGCCATCCTGATGCTGGGCGATTACCGGACCTTCTCGGCCGCCGCCGGCTTCGGCACCATCGGCTGGCTGCTGATCACCCATGCGGTGTTCGGCATCGTGCTGGGCAATGTCTACGCCCGACTGGTGACACGCGAGAAGCGCCAGGCGGCCCATTTCATGGGCGGCGCCACCGCCCACTGACAGCGGGGCATTAGACACAAGAAAAGGCCCCCAGCGACGCCGGGGGCCTTTTTTCGTTCGGCTAAGCCAGCCGGCCTCAGTTCAGGCGATCGCCGATCTGGGCGATGGCGGCGTCCAGCAGCGGGTCCTTGGCGCCGCCGGCGAGGCGGGCGGCCAGGATCTGTTCCGCGGCCTTGGCGGCCAGGTCGGCGGCGGCCGCCTTGACCTCGGCCGAGGCCTGGGCCTCCGCCTGGGCGATGCGGGTCTCGGCCATCTTCTGGCGACGGGCCAGGGTCTCTTCCAGCTTGGCCTTGGATTCGACTTCCAGACGACGGGCGTCGGCTTCCGCCTGGGCCATCATCTCGGCGGCCTGAGCCTCGGCCTCGGCCTTTTCCTTGCGGATCTGGGCCAGCAGGGCCTCGGCCTCGGCGCGCAGACGGGCGGCCTCGTCCAGGTCGGCCTGGATCTTGGCGCCCTTGGCGTCCAGTTGGGCGGCGGCGATCTTGGGCACGCCGGCGGCGATCAGGATGCCGAAGAAGATCAGCAGGCCGATCCCGACCCAGATCTCCGCATTGGCGAAGCTCCAGATGCCGTGTTCGAAGATCAGGTTCATCAGACGGCTCCCTTGGCCGTAGCCAGCTCGCCCGAGGTGGCGGCCTTGCCGGTCAGGCGCTCGACCATGGCAGCGGCGGCGTCGGAGGCGATCACGGCGACATTGGCCATGGCCGCGTCGCGGGTCTTGCCGATGGCGGTCTCGGCCTCGGCGATGCGGGCGTTGACGACGGCTTCTTCCGCAGCCTGGCGGGCGGCGGCGTCTTCGGTCACGCGGGCCTTGGCGGCGGCGGCCATGGCGCGGGCGTCGGCGCGGGCCTTGGCGACTTCAGCCTGGGCTTGAGCTGCCTGGTCGGCGGCCTCGGCCTGAACCTGACGCGCGGTGGCGACGGCGTTGGAAATCGTATCGGCCCGCTCGTCCATCACCTTGCGAAGGCGCGGCGCGAAGACCTTGGAGACCAGAACATACAGGATGACGAACAGGATCAGCAGATAGCCGATCTGTCCCGCCCAGTGTTCGAACTGGAATTGCGGCAGGCCGCCCGAGCCGTGCTCGGCGGCGGTCGCCGTCTCGGCGTGCAGGTCCGCTTCGACCGAAGCCGGAACCGCATGATTGGTGTGGGTGCTGGCCATGAACCGTCTGCTGCAGGATCAGATGAAACGGCGCGCGGGCGAGCCCCGCGCGCCGGTATCGGCTGATATCAGCCGAAGATCATCAGGATGCCGAGCACGAAGGCCAGGATGCCCAGGGCTTCGGCGAGGGCGGCGCCCACGAACAGGTTGCCGACCTGGCCGGCGGCGGCCGACGGGTTGCGCAGGGCGCCGGCCAGGAACTGACCGAAGATGTTGCCCACGCCCAGGGCCGAACCGATCATGCCCAGGGTTGCGAGACCGGCACCGATGTACTTGGCGGCTTCAGCGTCCATGATTGTATTCCTAGATTTAAGTCGTTGGTGGTTGGGGTGAAGAGACTGGTCCTGCCCTTAGTGGGCGTGATCCAGGTTGACCACATCATTCAGATAGATGCAGGCCAGAACGGCGAAGACGAAGGCCTGAAGGAAGGCCACGAGAAACTCCAGGGCGGTCAGGGCGACGACCATGCCCAGCGACAGGGCCGCGACCGGGAAAGCCAGCAGGCCGATGCCGCCGCCCAGGCCCAGCAGGCCCAGGGAGACGACGAAGCCGGCGAAGATCTTCAGCGCGACGTGGCCGCCCAGCATGTTGCCAAACAGACGAAGCGCCAGTGTGACCGGACGCAGCAGGAAGGAGACGAACTCGATCAGACCGACGACCGGGCGCAGCGCCAGCGGTGCGCCCATCGGCCAGAACAGCTTGAAGAAGCCCAGGCCGTTCTTGGCGAACCCGACCACCAGCACCAGACCGAAGGTGATCAGGGCGAAGGTGACGGTGATGGCCAGCTGCGACGTCGCCGTAAAGGTCAGGAACAGACCCAGGATGTTCATGCCCAGGATCAGCATGAACAGGGTGAAGACGAACGGGAAATACTTGCGGCCTTCGTGACCGATGATGGAATCGGCCAGATTGTCGATCAGGCCGAACACGCCCTCGCCTGCGGCCTGCAACCGGCCGGGCACGACCTGGGCGTTCGAGGTCACGGCGGCCAGGAAGCCGACGATCACGACGAAGGCGGCCGTCATGGCGATGTGCGAATTGGTCACGGCCAAATCGACCGTACCCAGAAGGGGCAGGGTCACGTCAGGAAGATCGATGACCTTCTGAATCTGAAACTGATGAATCGGATCGGCCATGAAGCCCTATCGTTCCCCGTCTTCGTCGGCCTCGACATAAGGATCGGCCGGAGCCGACGTCCCTAACGCCTTGGCCTGCGCCATCAACCGGTTGGCTGTGCGACGCGCCATGTAAATCGACAAGGCGAAGCCCAACAGGACCCCGCCGATCAAACCCCACGGACGGGTCCCGAAGACCCAGTCCGCGATGAAACCCGCCGCAAGACCCACGAAGACGCCGCCGAGAAGCTCGGCGATGATCTTGTAGGCCTGACCCGACACCTGATGGCCGGTCAGCTCGGCGGATTTCTCCACCGTGGTCCGCGCCTCCAATGCGGATGCGCTGTCTTGGAGGCGTTTGATCGCCTCTTCGCGCGATTCCGACATGGGGGACAGGACCTGTGCTCTCAGCGCTCAAACAATGTGTTCGGGCGGGTCTGAATTCGGCGCGGAAACTAATCGTGAGCGGCCAAGAGGTCAAGGCGTCGTGAACGGAGGTTAAATCTTTGTTCGAACTCGATTTTCGCCGGATAAGGCCTGACCGTGGCGATGCGTCGCTGTTCAAGACCAGGGATTCGGTCGCCCTGCATGGCGATATGTCGCGCGAACGACTAGGTTGCGGCCATGAACATGCACGTCCCCGCCCCCTCGCCCGAACGCCGCCCCATCGCGGTGCGGCTGGCGACGCCGCGCGGTTTCTGCGCCGGGGTGGACCGGGCGATCCAGATCGTCGAGCGCGCGATCAAGAAATACGGCGCGCCCGTCTATGTGCGGCACGAGATCGTGCACAACCGCCATGTCGTCGAGCGGCTGAAGTCCATGGGCGCGATCTTCGTCAAGGAGCTGGACGAATGCCCGGACGACCGGCCGGTCGTCTTCTCGGCGCACGGCGTGCCCAAGTCGGTTCCCGCCAACGCCCAGGCGCGACAACTGCTGTTCCTCGACGCCACCTGCCCCCTGGTGTCCAAGGTCCATGTGGAGGCGGAGCGTCATCATGACGCGGGCCGCCATATCATCCTGATCGGCCACGCCGGCCATCCGGAAGTGATCGGCACCATGGGTCAACTGCCGCCGGGGGCCATCAGCCTGATCGAGACCGAGGCCGACGCCGAATCGTTCGAACGGCCCGGCGACGCCCCCCTGGCCTATGCGACCCAGACCACCCTGTCGGTCGACGACACGGCGGGCATATTGAAGGTGCTGAAGCGGCGCTTCCCCGAACTGCCCGACCCGCACAAGGAAGACATCTGCTACGCCACCACCAACCGCCAGGACGCGGTCAAGGTGCTGGGCGAAGGGTGCGAGCTGGTGCTGGTGGTCGGGTCCAAGAACTCGTCCAACTCGGCCCGGCTGGTCGAGGTGGCGATGCGCGCCGGCGCCCGTGACGCCCGGCTGGTCGACGACGCCTCCCAGGTGGACTGGAGCTGGTTCGACGGGGTCCAGACGGTGGGCGTCACCGCCGGCGCCTCGGCCCCCGAACCGCTGATCGCCGCCCTGGTGGACGCCATCGCGGAACGGTTCGACGCCACCGTCACCGAGGACGGGGGGGCGCGCGAGACCGTGACCTTCAAGCTGCCTCGGCTGCTGACGACCTGACGCCCCTCTATCGATCCCGCCTAGCGTTCCTCGCCGACAAAGTCCTGCGCGAACTCCGGCGCGTCGTTTTCGTTCGTCAGACTGTCCTCGTCGACGTCCGCGCCTCGTCCGGGATCCGGCAGTTCAAAGCCGACGGGCAGCGACAGGTCCAGCAGGCCCGCCGCCTTCATTTCCTGCACGCCCGGCAGGTCGTACAGGGTCGCCAGGCCGAAATGTTCAAGGAACCGATCTGCGGTGGCGTAGGTGACGGGCCGACCCGGCGTCCGTCGGCGCCCGCGCAGACGCACGAACCCCATCTCCAGCAGCAGGTCCAGCGTGCCCTTCGACAGGGTGACGCCGCGCACGCTCTCGATCTCGGCGCGGGTGACGGGCTGGTGATAGGCGATGATGGCCAGGGTCTCCAGCGCGGCCTTGGACAGGCGGCGGGGCTCCTCTCGCTCCTCGGTCATCATGAAGGCCAGATCCGCCGCCGTGCGGAACCGCCAGCGGTCGGCGACGCAGTCCAGCTCCACGCCCCGCCCCTCGTATCGGGCGCGCAGACCCGACAGGGCGCGGGCGACGTCGGCGCCTTCGGGCAGACGGCCGGCGATCTCGGCGGCGCTCAGCGGCCCGGCGGCGGCGAACAACAGCGCCTCGACCCGGCGCTCGATCTCGCCATCGTCGGGTTGGAAGGAGAGGTCGCTCACGGCGTCAGCTCCAGCGGATGTCCGCCTCCCCGGCGTTTCAGATACAGATCCGCGAAGGGCGCCGTCTGGCGGATGTCCATGGCCCCCTCCTTCACCAGCTCCAGACTGGCCGACAGGGTCGAGGCGGTATAGCTGGCCTGGCTGGGGCCGTCCGGGTCTTCGGGATGGGGCGCCACCTGGTCCAGCGGGGTCCAGTCGGCCAGGCGCGGCATGATCTCGCGCAGCCAGTCGCGCGCCGCCTCCAGCGGAAAGGCCTCGACCCGCTGGCCGGGCGAATAGCGCCGCCCCTCCTCGCGGCGGCGCTGGGTCACATAGGCGCTCATCAGGTCATACAGGCTGGCGTCGATCCGGTCGGACGGGACGATCACCGTCGCCTGGGGATCGCCCCGCGTGAAGACGTCGCGCTTCAGCTGGGGCCGCGCCATCAGCTGGTCCACCGCCTTGCGCATGGCCTCCAGCTTTTGCAGCCGGAAGGCCAGGGCGGCGGCCATGGCCTCGGCCGGCGGCTCCTCGCCCTTGTCCTTTTCGGTGCGCGGCAACAGCAGGCGGGACTTCAGATAGGCCAGCCAGGACGCCATCACGAGATAGTCCGCCGCCAGGGCGAAATTCCTGCGCCGCGCCTCGTGCACGAAGGCCAGATATTGTTCCGCCAGCCGGGTGATCGACAATTTCAGCAGATCGACCTTCTGGGTCCGCGCCAGGGCCAGCAGAACGTGAAGCGGCCCCTCGTAGCCGTCCAGATCGACGACGAAGGCCTCGCGCTCCTCGACCTCGGCGGCGGCGCTGAAATCAAGATTGGGCTGAAAGACGTCGGTCATCCTTGTCGGCCTACCGCGCTTCGCGCGGCTTGGGGCCGATCGGGTCCAGGCGGCTCATGCCTGCGCCTCGCCCACGTCCGGCCCCTTGGCGGCGTCCGTCTTGCCCGCCATCGCCCGGAAGAAGCGTTCGTGGCCCGCGACCGGATCAAGGGGTTCTGGAACCCGCACGATCCGCGCCATCGCCGCCTCGGCCCGGCGAAGCGCCCCGCCCTTCAGCGGTCCGACTCCCTCGGCGACCTGACGCATCTCATCCATGTCGCCGTTCCAGTGGATCACGACGTCGCATCCCGCCTTAAGCGCCTTGTGCGCCCTCTGGGTCAGACTGCCGGACAGGGCGTTCATCACCAGGTCGTCCGACAGCAGCAGACCGCCGAAGCCAAGACGCTCGCGGATCAGTCGGATCGCTTTCTTGGACTGGGTGGCGGGGCGTTTTGCGTCGATGGCGGTGAAGACGATGTGCGCCGTCATGCCGATCGGCATGTCGGACAGGGCTTTGAACGGCGCGAAATCCCAGGCGTCCAAGGTCTCTAGATCGGCATGGACCGTCGGCAAGTCCTTGTGGGTGTCGGCGAAAGCGCGACCGTGGCCCGGCATGTGTTTGACGCAGGGCAGCACCCCGCCCGCTAGTAATCCTTCCGCCGCCGCGCGACCCAGCAGGGCCACGGTCTGCGGATCGCGGCCATAGGCGCGGTCGCCGATGATGTCGTGGGCGCCTGGCACAGGTACGTCCAGCACCGGCAGCAGATCAATATTGATTCCCACCTCGCGCAGGTCGTGCGCCATCAGCCGCGCACCCAACCGCACCAGTTCTCGGGCGGCGTCGATATCTCCGGCCGCCTCCAGATAGGCGCTCGCGGGGGGGTATTTGGGCCAGTGGGGCGGTCCCATCCTCTGGACCCGCCCGCCCTCCTGATCGATCAGGATGGGCGCGTCGGCGTCGCCGATGGCGGCGCGCAGTTCGTCGGTCAGGGCCCGCACCTGTTCCGGCGTGTCGATATTGCGCCGGAACAGGATGAAGCCCCAGGGCCGCGCCTCGGCGAAGAAGGCGCGTTCGTCGTCGGTCAGCCGGTGGCCCGAACAGCCGTAGATGGCGGCGGAGGTCACCGAACGATGCAATCCCGTCCGGCGGCCTTCAGGGCGTTGCAGAAGGCGACCGCCCGCTCGCGCGACAGGCCCGAGAAGGCGGTGCGGTACAGGGTTGAACCGCTGGACGAGGTGACTTCGGTCACCCGCTTCTGGGCGCCCGAGGCGTACTGGCCGAAGCGACCCGCGACGGCGGCGTATTCGCGGTCGGCGATCTCGGTGGAGGAGAAGGCGCCGATCTGGACCGAGGCGGAACCCGTGGCGGCGCCGGCGGAGGGCGCAGGCGTCGCCGCTGCGGAGGCCGGGGCGGCCG
>NZ_JMQR01000063.1:0-18011 GCF_000698025.1 Brevundimonas sp. EAKA
GGCCGCCGTCCTGAACGCCCTGGGCGCCCTGGCCAAGAAGGTCGGCGTCATCAGCGAAGGCTGGAACGGCTTCAACGTTCTGCACCACGCCGCCGCGCGCGTCGGCGGTCTGGACATGGGCTTCGTGCCGACCGAAGGCGGTCTGACGGCAGCGGACATGCTGAAGCCGGGCGCGCTGGACGTGCTGTTCCTGCTGGGCGCCGACGAGGTCGATCCGACCGGCTCGAACGCCTTCCGCGTCTATCTGGGCAGCCACGGCGACCGCGGCGCGCACGGCGCCGACGTCATCCTTCCGGGCGCGGCCTATACCGAGAAGTCGGGCCTGTACGTCAACACCGAGGGCCGGGTGCAGATGGCCGAACGCGTCGTCTTCCCCAAGGGCGAGGCCAAGGAAGACTGGGCCATCATCCGCGCCCTGTCCGCCCGTGTCGACCAGACCCTGGCATACGACACCCTGGACCAGCTGCGCGCCAGGCTGATGGCCGATCATCCGACCTTCGGCCGGATCGACTATCTGCCGACGCCGGCCGCCTTTGATCCGTCCAAGCTGGGCGTCAAGGGCGACCTGGGCGACCGGGTCTTCGCCTCGGCGATTACGGACCCCTATCTTTCCAACCCGATCGCGCGCGCCAGCGCGACCATGGCCGAGCTGTCCGCCCTGCGGATCGCCCCGGTCGCGATGGCGGCGGAGTAAGTTATGGACGCTGCTGTTTCCTTCTGGGCCACGCCGGGCGGCTGGACGCTGATCACGGTCGGTCAGATCCTGCTGATCACGGTTGGCGTGCTGATCGCCGTCGCCTTCCTGCTGCTGGCCGACCGTAAGGTCTGGGCCTCGGTGCAGATGCGCAAGGGACCGAACGTCGTCGGCCCCTTCGGCCTGCTGCAATCCTTCGCCGACATGCTGAAGTTCGTGCTCAAGGAGGTGGTCATCCCCTCCGGCGCCGACAAGGCGGTCTTCATCCTGGCGCCGATCATCACCGTCATTCTGGCCTTCATGGCCTGGGCCGTGATCCCGTTCGCGCCGGGCTGGGTGGTGTCCGACCTGAACGTCGGCATCCTGTACATCTTCGCGGTCTCGTCGCTGGGCGTGTACGGCATCATCATGGGCGGCTGGGCTTCGAACTCGAAGTATCCGTTCCTGGGATCGCTGCGTTCGGCGGCGCAGATGGTGTCCTATGAAGTCTCGCTGGGCCTGATCATCATCAATGTGATCCTGCTGGCCGGCACCATGAACCTGTCGCAGATCGTCGAGGGCCAGAGCGGCTATTTCTGGAACTGGTACGCCTTCGGCGGCGGGCAGGGCACCTGGCCCCTGATCGTCATCCTGTTCCCGATGTCGATCGTCTTCTTCGTCTCGGCCCTGGCGGAAACCAACCGGCCGCCGTTCGACCTGCCGGAAGCGGAATCCGAGCTCGTGGCCGGCTATCAGGTCGAATACAGCTCGACCACCTATCTGCTGTTCATGATGGGCGAGTACGTCAACATCGTCTTCATGTCGGCGATGATGAGCATCCTGTTCTTCGGCGGCTGGAACCCCGGCTTCCTGTCGCAGGAGACGCTGGACGGCCTGCCGGCCTGGATCGCCTATACGATCTATCTGCTGACCTTCCTCACCAAGACGGTGTTCTGGTTCCTGGCCATCGCTCTGGTGAAGGCCTTCGTGCCCCGCTACCGCTACGACCAGCTGATGCGCCTGGGCTGGAAGATCTTCCTGCCCGCGTCGCTGGTGGCCGTGGTCATCACCGCCGCCTGGCGCGTCTTCGCGGTGGGTGCGTAGATGAGCCCACGCACCGTCATCCTGTCCCTGGTCGCGTCGTGGGGCCTCGCCGCCTGCACATTCGCGCCCATCGCCGCTCCGGCGCCGACCGATCCGGCCGCGTCCCTGGAGCGGCGCGAGGATGACGCGCGCCGCGGCGGCGAACGGGTCAACCTGTGCCGGATGATGAACCGGGACGATCCGCGCTATAAGGACATGGACTGCAAGGACGTGCTGCGGGGAGGCGGGGCATGAACCGTCTGAGCCTCATGCTGCTGGCGTTCGCACCCCTGACGACGGCTTGTGCGCCCGATACGCGCATGCCCGAGTCCGGCTATCAATGGGAACGCCGCCAGGAGCGCATCGAGCGTGAATGGCGCGACGGCCAGGCCAAAGGCCAGACTCAGGGAGCGGCCCCGGCCGCCCCCGCCCAGACTTCAACCAACGGCGCCCCGGCGCCAGAGGATCGCTTCTGATGTTCACTCGTATCGCCCAGGCCGCCAAGGGCGCGATGATGCTCGACGCCATCGGCGCCATCGGCCTGACCCTGAAGTACATGGCCCGCCCCAAGGCGACCGTGAACTATCCGTTCGAGCGGAACCCGCAGTCGCCGCGCTTCCGCGGCGAGCACGCCCTGCGCCGTTATCCGAGCGGCGAGGAACGCTGCATCGCCTGCAAGCTGTGCGAGGCCATCTGCCCCGCCCAGGCCATCACCATCGAGGCCGAACCGCGCGCCGACGGCAGCCGCCGCACGACCCGCTACGACATCGACATGGTCAAGTGCATCTACTGCGGCCTGTGTCAGGAGGCCTGCCCGGTGGACGCCATCGTCGAGGGGCCGAACTCCGAATACGCCGTCGAAACGCGCGAGGAGCTGCTGTTCGACAAGGCCCGACTGCTCGACAATGGGGATCGCTGGGAACGGCAGATCGCCAAGAATCTGGAACTCGACGCGCCTTACCGCTAAGGCGCTCACGCTAACGGGTCGGCGATTCCCAAACGGGGGTCGCGGCCGCTACGAAAGGGGCTTCGTCCCGACATGCTGCAAGGCATAGCCTTCTATCTGCTGGCGGCGACCGCCGTGGTGTCCGGCCTTCTGGTCGTGACCGCGCGCAATCCGGTGCACAGCGTGCTGTGGTTGATCCTCGCCTTCTTCTCGGCGGCGGGTCTGTTCGTCCTGCTGGGGGCCGAGTTCCTGGCCATGCTGCTGGTCGTCGTCTACGTCGGCGCGGTCGCCGTGCTGTTCCTGTTCGTCGTCATGATGCTGGACGTCGACTTCCTGAAGCTGCGCGAGGGCTACGCTCGATACCTGCCCATCGGGGCCGTCATCGCCGCCGTTCTGCTGGCCGAGATGATCCTGGTGTCCAGCGCCGTCATCCAGGGCGGGGCGACCGCCGGTCTGGCCGGGCCCGGCGCGCCCGATCCCGACATGAGCAATGTCGAGGCCATCGGCCGGGTGCTCTACACCGACTATATCTACTTCTTCCAGGCGGCCGGGATCGTGCTGCTGATCGCCATGATCGGGGCCATCACCCTGACCCTGCGCCACAAGCCGCATATCAAGCGCCAGAACATCACCGACCAGGTCAACCGCTCCGCCGCCAAGGCGATGGAGGTCAAATCGGTCCAGACCGGGCAGGGCGTCTCGCCCGAGGAGCTTCTCTGATGGACATCGGTCTCATCCATTATCTCAGCGTGGCGGCGATCCTGTTCACCATCGGGGTCTTCGGCATCTTCGTGAACCGCAAGAACGTCATCATCATCCTGATGTCGATCGAGCTGATCCTGCTGGCCGTGAACATCAACTTCGTCGCCTTCTCGACCTATCTGAACGACATCAGCGGGCAGATCATGGCCATGTTCGTCCTGACCGTCGCCGCGGCCGAGGCCGCCGTCGGCCTGGCCATCCTGGTGACCTTCTTCCGTAACCGCGGCGACATCGCCGTCGACGACGCCTCCGTGATGAAGGGCTGAGCGTGAACCTCCACACCCTGATCATTCTCGGGATCTTCGCCCCGCTGCTGGGCGCGACCGTCGCCGGCCTGTTCGGCCGCCGCATCGGCGACATCCCGTCGCAGACCCTCACGACCGGTCTGCTGTTCTTCTCGTGCGCCGTCGCCTGGACGGTGTTCGGCCAGTGGACCTGGGGCCATCTGGAGCCCTTCACCATCCGCCTGGCGCCTTTTATCAATGTGGGCGACTTCCAGTCGTCCTGGTCGATCCGCATCGACGCCCTGTCGGCGACCATGCTGATCGTGGTCACCAGCGTCTCGTCGCTGGTCCACCTGTATTCCTGGGGCTATATGGCCGAGGACGACAGCCGGCCGCGCTTCTTCGCCTATCTGTCCCTGTTCACCTTCATGATGCTGGCGCTGGTGACGGCCGCCGACTTCATGCAGCTGTTCTTCGGCTGGGAAGGCGTGGGTCTGGCCTCGTATCTGCTGATCGGCTTCTGGTTCAAGAAGCCGACCGCCAGCGCCGCCGCCATCAAGGCCTTCGTCGTCAACCGCGTCGGCGACTTCGGCTTCGTCCTGGGCATCATCACCATCTTCTGGATGTACGGGACGATCGAGTTCTCGGAACTGTTCCCGTTGGTGGCCACAAAGGCCGGCACGACCTGGGAGTTCCTGGGCGTACAGTGGTCCGCGCTCGACCTGGCCGGCTTCCTGCTGTTCATCGGCGCCATGGGCAAGTCGGCCCAGTTCTTCCTGCACACCTGGCTGCCGGACGCGATGGAAGGCCCGACCCCGGTCTCGGCCCTGATCCACGCCGCCACCATGGTGACCGCCGGCGTCTATATGGTCTGCCTGCTGTCGCCCATCTATGAGTATGCGCCGGGCGCCTCGCAGATCATCGCCATCATCGGCGCGATCACGGCCCTGTTCGCCGCCACGGTCGGCCTGACCCAGAACGACATCAAGCGGGTCATCGCCTATTCGACCTGTTCGCAACTGGGCTACATGTTCTTCGCGGCGGGCGTCGGCGCCTATCAGGCGGCCATGTTCCACCTGTTCACCCACGCCTTCTTCAAGGCCCTGCTGTTCCTGGGCGCCGGTTCGGTGATCCACGGCATGCACCACGAGCAGGACATGCGGAAGATGGGCGGGCTGTGGAAGCTGCTGCCGATCACCTATGCCGTCATGACCATCGGCACCATCGCCATCACCGGCCTGGGCATCCCCGGCGTCGGCGGCTTCGCGGGCTTCTATTCGAAGGACTCGATCATCGAGAGCGCCTTCGCCTCGGCCGCCTCGGGCCATTCGGCGGTCGGCATGTTCGCCTTCTCCATCGGTCTGATCGCGGCCGGTCTGACGGCCTATTATTCCTGGCGCCTGATCTTCATGACCTTCCACAACAAGCCGGTGTGGAAGGAAGAGGGCGACGCCCATCATGCCGACGATCACGCCTCGCACGCCCAGCTGGAAACCCATTCCGAGCCGGTCTCCGATGCGCACGCCCATGACGACCATGCGCATGACGATCATGGCCATCACGGTCCGCTGCAACCGCACGAGAGCCCCTGGGTCATGCTGGTTCCGCTGATCCTGCTGTCGGTCGGCGCCGTCGCCGCAGGCTTCGTGTTCGCGCCGCACTTCATCGGCCATCACGAGCATGAGTTCTGGCGCGGGGCCATCTTCACCGGCGAGCACAACCACGTGCTTCACGAAAGCCACGACGTCCCGACCTGGGTGAAGTGGTCGCCGCTGATCCTGACCCTGACCGGTACGGCCTTCGCCTACTGGATCTATGTCGCCCGCGAAGGCATGGGCCGTCGCATGGCCGAGCGGGGCGGGTTCCTGTACAACTTCCTGTACAACAAGTGGTATTTCGACGAGTTGTACGACTTCGTCTTCGTGCGCGGCTTCAAGGCCGTGGGCGACGTCTTCTGGAAGATCGTCGACGTGAAGATCATCGACGGCCTCGGCCCGAACGGCGCCGCCTGGGCGTCGCTGAAATCCGCCGCACGACTGGGCAAGCTCCAGTCTGGCTTCGTCTATCATTATGCCTTCGTGATGCTGCTCGGGGTGGCCGGTCTGCTCACCTTCGCCATCCTCGCGTGGGGAGCCTGAGCCCGTGCCCTACATCCTGAGCCTCGTTACATTCCTGCCGCTGGTCGGCGCCCTGGCGATCTTCCTCGCCCGGCTGGCGTCCAAGTCCCAGGACGCCGCCGCCCCGGCCGCCCGCTGGATCGCCCTGATCACGACCCTGGTCGTGCTGGGGGTCTCGGTCGTGCTGGTCTCCGGCTTCGATCCGTCGAACGTCAGCTATCAGTTCGTCGAAATGGTCCCCTGGTTCGCCGGGGCCAGCTATCATCTGGGCGTCGATGGGATTTCGATCCTGTTCGTCCTGCTGACGGCCTTCCTGATGCCGATCTGCATCCTGGCCAGCTGGAAATCGATCGAGACGCGCGTCGTCGAATATATGATCGCCTTCCTGGTGCTGGAGACCCTGGTCATCGGCGTCTTCACGGCGCTGGACCTGTATCTCTTCTACATCTTCTTCGAAGGCACCCTGGTGCCGATGTTCCTGATCATCGGCATCTGGGGCGGCGCCAACCGAATCTACGCCGCCTACAAGTTCTTCCTCTACACCCTGCTGGGGTCGGTGCTGATGCTGCTGGCCATGCTGTGGATGTCGCACACCGCCGGCACCACCAGCATTCCCGAGCTGAAGCAGTACGCGTTCGACCCGGCGGTTCAGCCCCTGTTGTGGCTGGCCTTCTTCGCCTCCTTCGCGGTGAAGATGCCGATGTGGCCGGTTCACACCTGGCTGCCCGACGCCCACGTTCAGGCGCCGACGGCGGGTTCGGTCATCCTGGCCGGCATCCTGCTGAAGCTGGGCGGTTACGGCTTCATCCTGTTCAACGTGCCGATGTTCCCGGTCGCGTCCGAGATGTTCCGCCCGCTGGTCTTCACCCTGTCGGTCATCGCCATCGTCTATACGTCGCTGGTCGCCTGGCGTCAGACGGACATGAAGAAGCTGATCGCCTATTCGTCGATCGCCCACATGGGCTTCGTCACCCTGGGCATCTTCTCGGGCAACTATCAGGGCATGCAGGGCGCGGTGTTCCAGATGATCAGCCACGGTCTGATCTCGGGCGCGCTGTTCCTGTGCGTCGGCGTCGTCTACGACCGGATGCATACGCGTGAGATCGCCTTCTACGGCGGCCTGACCTCGCGCATGCCCTGGTTCGCCGCCATCTTCCTGATGTTCACCATGGCCAACGTCGGCCTGCCGGGCACCTCGGGCTTCATCGGCGAAGTCCTGACCATGACGGGCGCCTATCAGGCCTCGACCTGGGCGGCCCTGGTTGCGGCCTCGGGCGTCATCTTCTCGGCCGTCTATGCCCTGACCCTGTACCGTTCGGTCATGTTCGGCGAGATCACCAATCCGAAGCTGATGACCATCGCCGACATCGACAAGCGTGAGCTGCTGCTGTTCGTGCCGCTGATCCTCGGCACCCTGTGGCTGGGCGTCCATCCGGCCGCCGTCCTCGATTACACCGGGCCCGCCGTCGAGGCCCTGACCAATGCCTATCGCGTCGCGATCGGCGGGTGAGACCAAGCATGCCTGATCTGTCCTCCGCCCTGCACCTCGCCGCCTCGGAGCTGACCCTCGCGGTCGGCGCCCTGGTCCTGCTGATGGTCGGCGCCTTCATCGGCGACAAGAGCGCCCGGCTGGTGTCCATCCTGTCGGTCCTGCTGCTGATCGCCGCCGCCGTCCTCGCCTTCATGGGACCGTGGGGCGTCGCCTTCAACGGCGCCTATGTGGCCGATCCGCTGGCCATCTACGGCAAGAGCGTCATCTATCTGTCCGCCGCCGTGGCCATCGTCCTGGGCGACGGCTGGATGAAGCGCACCCACATCGCCAAGTTCGAATATCCGGTCCTGATCGTGCTGGCCTCGGTCGGCATGGGGATGATGGCGTCCTCGGGCGACCTGATCTCCATGTATGTCGGCATCGAGCTGCATTCGCTGGCCCTGTACGTCCTGGCCGCCTTCCACCGCGACGACGTCAAGGCGTCGGAAGCGGGCCTGAAATATTTCGTCCTCGGCGCCCTGTCGTCGGGCCTGCTGCTGTACGGCTCCAGCCTGATCTACGGCTTCGCCGGTTCGATGCGGTTCGAGGACATCGCCGCCTTTGCCGTCGATCACCCCAGCCCCGGCCTGGTGTTCGGTCTGGTCTTCCTGATCTGCGGTCTGGCGTTCAAGGTCTCGGCCGCGCCCTTCCACATGTGGACGCCCGACGTGTACGAAGGCGCCCCGACCCCGGTCGTGGCCCTGTTCGCCACGGCGCCCAAGGTCGCCGCCATGGTCCTGATCGCCCGCGCCCTGGAGGGCGGCTTCAGCGAGGCCCACGCCCAGTGGTCGCAGGTCCTGGTCGCCATCTCCCTGATCAGCTTCGTCGTCGGCGCCTTCGGCGGCCTGGTGCAGAAGGATGTCCAGCGCCTGCTGGCCTATTCGTCGATCGCCAACATCGGCTACGCCCTGCTGGGCATCGCGGCCGGCACCAGCGAAGGCCTGCAGGCCATGCTGATGTTCATGACCCTGTATGTCATCGACCAACTGGGCTTCTTCGCCATCCTGCTCAGCCTGTCCAAGTCGGGCCGGCCGATCCGCCGCATCGCCGATCTGGCGGGTCTGAAGAAGGATCGTCCGGTCACGGCCGTGGCCCTGACCGTCCTGTCGCTGTCGGTCCTGGGCATGCCGCCGTTCTCGGGCTTCTGGGGCAAGTATTATGTCTTCGGCGCCGCCGCCGACGCCGGCCTGTGGCCGGTGGCTGCGGCCGGTCTGGTCGCCTCGGTCGTCGCCGCCTTCTATTATCTGCGCATCATCAAGCTGATGTGGTTCGACGCACCCGTGGACGACATCCAGATGGACAAGTCCTCGCCGGAGACCAGCATCATCGGCTGGGCCTGCGCCGCCTTCGCCTTCCCGCTGGTGATTGTCGGTCTGACCTGGCTGGAGCCGCTGACCAAGGTTGCGAGCGCCGGCTTCGGGAACGGTTAGGGCGTTGACGCCCGCCCCTCTGGTCATCCTCGACGAGATCGACTCGACGCTGTCGGAAGCCCGGCGGCTGGCGGAGGCGGGCGAGGTCGGCCCGAAGTGGATCATCGCGCGCCGCCAGACGGCGGGGCGTGGCCGGCGCGGCCGAAGCTGGGTGGACAAGCCCGGCAATCTGGCCGCGACCTTGCTGATCCGGGTTCATGCGTCGCCGCGCGAGGCGGCTCAGGCGACCTTCATCGCCGCCCCGGCCGTCGCCGACCTGCTGGACGTCTTCGTCTCGCCGGCCCTGGTCTCGATCAAATGGCCGAACGACGTCCTGCTGGACGGCCGCAAGGCGTGCGGCATCCTGGTTGAAAGCGGCGCGCATGCGTCCGGCGGGCTCTGGCTGGCCGTCGGCATCGGCGTCAACCTGGCCCATGCGCCCGAGGGAACCGAGAAGGCTTCGGCGGCGATCGCGGAAAAACTGCGCGAGGACCTCGCCTTCGCCCCACCGGTCGAAGCCGCCGCCGAGATCCTGGCCGAGACCTTCGCCGTCTGGTGGGGGCGCTGGCAGACGATGGGCTTCGAGCCGGTGCTGGACGCCTGGACCAGCCGTCTGACCGGGCTGAACGGCCCGTGCACCGCGCGTCTGGACAACGAAACGATCGAGGGCCTGGCCGAGGGTGTGGAGCCTGACGGGGCCTTGCGCCTGCGTCTGGCCGACGGTTCGGTTCGCCTGATTTCGGCCGGCGACGTCTTCTTCGGCAAGGCCGCCTGACATGCTGCTCGCCATCGAACAGGGCAACACCAATACGCTGTTCGCCGTCCACGACGGCTCGGACTGGATCGCCCAGTGGCGCGCCGCCACCGAGGCCAGCCGCACCGCCGACGAATACGCCGTCTGGCTGAACCAGTTGATGGTCATGAAGGGGCTGGAGTTCGCCGCCCTGACCGGCTGCATCATCTCCAGCGTCGTGCCCCAGTCGATCTTCAACCTGCGCAATCTGTCGCGCCGCTATCTGAACATCGAACCCCTGGTGATCGGCGAGAACGCCCAACTGGGCATAGAGGTGCGGATCGCCAAGCCCAGCGAGGCCGGCGCCGACCGCCTGGTCAACGCCATCGGGGCCAAGCTGGTCTATCCGGGCGACCTGATCGTCATCGACAGCGGCACGGCCACCACCTTCGACATCGTCGCCGACGACGGCGCCTTCGAAGGCGGTCTGATCGCCCCCGGCATCAATCTGTCGCTCCAGGCCCTGCACGAGGCGGCGGCCAAATTGCCGCGCATCGCCATCCAGCGCCCCGACCACGTCATCGGCAAGGGCACGGTCGAGGCCATGCAGTCCGGCGTCTTCTGGGGCTATATTTCGTTGATCGAAGGCCTGGTCGCGCGCATCAAGGCGGAATGGGCGCGGCCCATGACCGTCATCGGCACCGGCGGCGTCGCCAGCCTGTTCGAAGGCGCGACCGACAGCATCGATCACTTCGATCCCGACCTGACTATTCGCGGCCTCCTGGAAATCTGGCGTCGTAACGCCCAAATGACTGACTGAATGAAAAAGCAAAACCAAGACGAACTCGTTTTCCTGCCGCTGGGCGGCTCGGACGAGGTCGGTATGAACCTCAACGCCTATGGCTTCGGGCCAGAGGCTGATCGTGAATGGCTGATCGTCGATGTCGGCGTCACCTTCGGCGACCTGTCCACGCCCGGCGTGGACGTGATCGTGCCCGATCCTTCCTATCTGGAAGGCGAGACGATCAAGGGCATCGTCCTGACCCATGCGCACGAAGACCATATCGGCGCCCTGGGCTGGCTGTGGCCGCGCATCAAGGCGCCGATCTACGCCACCCCCTTCACCGCCTATCTGATCCGGGACAAGCTGCGCGAACGCGGCATCCTGGACGAGGTCGAGCTGATCGAGGTGCCGCTGGGCGGCACGGTCGACATCGGCTCGTTCGGCGTCACCTTCGTCAACATGAGCCACTCGATCGCCGAGCCGAGCGGCCTTGCCATCGACACCCCCCTGGGCGTGGTGTTCCACACCGGGGACTGGAAGATCGACGACCAGCCGATCATCGGCGAGAAGACCGACGCCCCCGCCATTCGCGCCATGGGCGACGAGGGCGTGCTGGCCATGGTCTGCGATTCGACCAATGTCTTCGTGCCGGGCGTCGCCGGGTCCGAGGGCGATGTGGCCGTTGCGATCACCAAGCTGATCTCCAGCCTCAAGGGCCGGGTTGCGGTGGGCTGTTTCGCCTCGAACGTCGCCCGGATGGACAGCGTCATCCGCGCCGCCGAGGCCTGCGGCCGTCGCGTGTCCCTGGCCGGCCGTTCGATGCACCGGATTACGGCGGCGGCCAAACACGTCGGCATGCTGCAGGACGTCAAACCCTTCCTGTCGGACGAGGAGGCCCGCGTCTGGCCCGCCGACCAGATCCTGTATCTGTGCACCGGCAGCCAGGGCGAGGCGAGGGCGGCCCTGTCGCGCGTCGCCGACGGCACTCATCCGGTCGTGAAGCTGGGCCTGGGCGACCACTGTATCTTCTCGTCGCGCCAAATTCCCGGCAACGAACTTGCCATCGGCAATCTGCAGGATCGTCTCGCGGACCGGGGCGTGCGCCTCTACACCGAGAAGGACCATCCCGGCATCCACGTCTCGGGCCACCCGTGCCGCGACGAGTTGAAGCAGATGTACGAATGGGTCCGGCCGCAGATCGCGGTGCCCACCCACGGCGTGCGCCGCTTCCTGCTGGAACACGCCAATCTGGCCAAGGACATCGGCGTCAAGGAAACCGTCACGCCGCGCAACGGCGACATGGTTCGCCTGGCCCCCGGGCCGGCCAAGATCATCGACGAAGTGCCGAACGGTCGCCTGTACGTCGACGGCGGCATGCTGGTGACCGAACAGGGCGAGGCCCTGAAGGAACGCCGCCACGCCTCGACCAATGGCGTGCTGATCGTCAGCTTCGCCCTGGACAAGCGCGGCCGCATCGCCAGCGACATCGACATCCGCAGCGTCGGCCTGCCCGGCGACACCGCCACACCGTTGGGAGACGCCCTGGACAATCTGGCCGAGCGCGTCGAGCAGGTGATCAAGAGCCTGAAGGGCGACGCCCTGGACGACGAAATGGTCATCGAACAGGCCGTGGCTCGCGTGCTGAAGAAGGCCAGCCAGCAGATCTGGGATCGCCGTCCGATCGTCGAGACGGTCGTCCTGCGGGTCTGATGCAACCTTGACCGTTCAGGCGCATTTCTTGCGCCTGAACGGTTGGGGAAACTCATGTCAGACAAGCCCACGCGCGGCCGCCGTCTGCTGGAACGGGTGCGCCACGCCCGTTATCCGTTGCACGGCTGGCGGCGCTGGGCTGTGATCGCAGGGCAGGGGACGGCGGGCTTCGTCGCCCTCTTCGCCGCAGTGAACCTGGCGCTCAGCCTTTCGACCTTTCGCGGCGACGAGCCTTTGTCGCGCACCGTCCACGAACTGCGCGTCCTGTGGTTCAGTCCGCCGGACGGACAGCCGATGTCGCCGACCGCCTTTCCGACCGTCTATGGCCGCGACCTCGGCCCCGCGCCCGACACCGCCGCCATCCACGCCTATCTGGAACGGGAGGCCGAGGACGGGGTCTTTCTGCTGGACCATGTGATGGTGGACCGGATCCTGACGCTGAACGGACGGATCGACGCGCGCAGCCTGCCGTCCGGCGTCTATGTCGGCGCCCACGCCCTGGGGCCGGACCGCCCGCCGCTGGTGCCCGTGACCAAATACATGGGCCACTATCTGCTGTTCCCGCGCCACGCCTATATTCTGGTCGTGCCGCAGACGGGCCCGGCCATCGCTTTTTCCGCCAGCCAGAACGCCAAGTTCGGCGTCACGGATCACCCCGACCGTCTCTCGGCCGAGATCGCCCCCTATACGCCCGACGCCTATGACTTCCCCAGTTCGGGCGAGGCCCTGCACGAGATGACGCGGATCACCAGAGACCCAGCCCGCGTCGCCGAGGCGGTCGAGGCCCTGAAGGGCGCCCAGGCCCGACTGGAGGCCGAGGGCCTGACCTACGGCCTGCTGGCCCCGAACTCGAACACCGCCGTCGGCTGCGTGCTGGAACGGTCCGGCTCCATCACCCAGGCGGAGCGGTCATCCATCCTGTTGGCGTTACGCGCGCCGGGCTTCGGCGCAGCCTGCGAATAGACGTCTCGGAATCCGGCGGAGGTCCGCTATATCCCGTCCATGACCGAACGACTCTTCCTGCTGAATCCCGACTGGCATGACGACCAGGGCGGTCCCTGGTTCTGCCCGGCCGGCGCCTATGTGGAGGGCGTGCTGGCCTTCTATCCCCGGCTGAGGGACGTTCTTGATATCGTCTATCTGGACCACCCCCGGCCGCGCCCGCTGGTCATCGCCGAGGTCGGCGAAGCGCATCAGAGCTGCCCCATCCTGATCCTCGACGGCGAACTGGACTGGCCCGAGGCTCAGGTCAGCGAAACGACGGGGCGTCGCTTCCTGCAGGATCACGCCATCGCCCCCTATCTCGCGGCGCGCTACGGCGTCGGCCGGCCGCATCCCTGAGGCGCGACCGACCGCGATGTCGTCTCAGCCGAGCGTGGCCTTGCGATAGGTCTCGTTCAGTTCGAACACCTCGGCCGACACCTCGACCTTGCCGGCCGTGCGAGCCAGCGCGGCGGTCAGGATCTCCAGCACCTTTTCGCTCAGCGCGCTCTTCTGCTGCGGCGTGCGGCCCAGCATCAGGCCGACGCGGCAGGCCAGCATGGCGGTCTCGGGCGCGCCGTCGGCGATGACGACGTGATCCAGGGCGATCAGCCGGGTCTTGCAGGCCGACAGGGCGGCGCCGGCGATCTCGACTGCGGCCTGATGGATCTCCAGGGCGACCGGGGTCCAGTCGGCGTCCGCCAGGTGGCGGGTGTATTCCAGGGTGATCTGCGGCATGTCGGGGACTCGTCCAGAGGAGGCCGATCCTCTAGACCGGTTTCAACCGGGCGCCAAAGCCCGGACAGGAGGTCCCATGCCCATCGGCCCCATCACCATGTTCGGCATCTACATCATCGTCTGGTGGACGGTGTTGTTCGGCGTGCTGCCGCTGGGAACCTCGCGCGAGACCCACGAACCGCCGACGGACGGCGCCCAATGGGGTGCGCCGACGACGCCGAACCTGAAGCGCAAATTCATCACCACCACTTGGGTCGCAGCCATCGTCTGGGCCTTTGTCATGGTGCTGATCTTCACCGGCTGGCTGCCCCTGCCGGACTTCTCGCGCGCGCCGGCGGTCTAATCCCCATCCCGGCCTAGCTTTCGCCCCGGTCCAGCGGCTAAAGCCTTGGTCTGTCTCTACGCCTAGGATTTCCCATCATGCGCCTGTCGCGCTTTTTCCTGCCCACGTTGAAGGAAGCCCCTTCGGACGCCCAGATTGTCTCGCACCAGCTGATGCTGCGCGCAGGCATGATCAAGCAGGAGGCCGCCGGCATCTACGCCTGGCTGCCGCTGGGCCTGCGCGTGCTGCGCAAGATCGAGCAGATCGTCCGTGAAGAGCAGCAGCGGGCCGGCGCAGTCGAACTGCTGATGCCGACCCTGCAACTGGCCGACCTGTGGCGAGAGTCGGGGCGTTACGACGCCTATGGCCCCGAGATGCTGCGCATCACCGACCGTCATGAGCGCGAACTGCTGTACGGGCCGACCAACGAGGAGATGATCACCGACATCTTCCGCGCCTATGTGAAGTCCTACAAGTCGCTGCCGCTGAACCTGTTTCACATCCAGTGGAAGTTCCGCGACGAGCGCCGCCCCCGGTTCGGCGTTATGCGCGGCCGCGAGTTCCTGATGAAGGACGCCTATTCCTTCGACGTGGACGAGGCCTCGGCCCGCAAAGCCTACAACCGCATGTTCGTGGCCTATCTGAACACCTTCGCCCGCATGGGTCTTAAGGCCGTGCCGATGCGCGCCGACACCGGCCCGATCGGCGGCGACCTGAGCCATGAGTTCATCGTCCTGGCCGAAACGGGCGAGAGCGCGGTCTTCTGCGACAAGGCCCTGGTTGAAATGCCGGCGCCTGGGGCGGATGTGGAGTGGGACGATCTTCAGTCAATCGTTGATCAACGAACTGCGCTCTACGCCGCCACTGAGGAAATGCACGACGAAGCCCGGTTCGAGGCCGAGACCGCCGAGGGCGACCGCCTGTCGGCGCGCGGCATTGAGGTCGGCCACATCTTCTATTTCGGCACGAAATACTCGGCGCCGATGAAGGCCAAGGTCGCCGGGCCGGACGGTCAGGACGCTGAGGTCCATATGGGCAGCTACGGCGTCGGCGTGTCGCGTCTGCTGGGCGCCATCATCGAGGCCAGCCACGACGAGGGCGGCATCATCTGGCCCGACGCCGTGGCCCCGTTCGACGTGGTGGTGATCAATCTGCGCGCCAATGACGCCGCCGTCTCCGCCGCCTGCGAGGACGCGGTGGCCCAGCTGGAGAAACTGGGCAAGGACGTGCTGTACGACGACACCGACGAACGGCCGGGCGGCAAGTTCGCCACCGCCGACCTGATCGGCGTGCCGTGGCAACTGACCATCGGTCCCAAGGGCCTGGCCGACGGCGTGGTCGAGCTGAAGCGCCGCGCCACCGGCGAGAAGGTGTCCGTGCCCCTGGCCGAAGCCATCGAAAGGTTGACTGCTTGAACCTGCCGTCCCGTCCGTCCGGCGCCTTCTCCTCGTGGGAGATCGGCCTGGCCCTCCGCTACCTGCGCGCCAAGCGCAAGGAGGGCGGGGTGGCGACCATCGCGGTGATCAGCTTCATCGGCATCATGCTGGCTGTCGCGGTCCTGATCAGCGTCATGAGCATCATGGCCGGCTTCCGCTCGGAACTGCTGGGCCGGATGCTGTCGTTCAACGGCCATATGTACGTCCAGGGGCCGGTGCTGACGTCGGAAGACCGGGACGCCGCCCTGAAGCGGATCGCCGCCGTGCCCGGCGTGGTCAGCGTCACCCCGTTGAACGAAAGCCAGAGCCTGGTCCGGGTCGGCAACTTCACCACGGGCGCCATGGTGCGCGGCGTGCGGCCCCAGGATCTGGCCACCACCAAATACGTCTTCGACAGCCTGACGCCCAAGGAACGCGCCGACTTCGGCAAGGGCGCATACGGCGGCGACCGCATCCTGATGGGCGCGGCCCTGGCCAACTCCCTGGGCCTGCGGGTCGGGGATCCCGTCACCCTCTATTCCCCGACCGGCGCCGACAGCGCTTTCGGCAATCTGGGCGGTCTGGAAAAGACCTATTTCGTCGGCGGCCTGTTCCGCTCGGGCACGGCCGACTTCGACCGCGCCTTCCTGTTCATGCCGCTGGAGCAGCAGCAGCTGTTCTTCGGCAAGGAGGGGGTCTGGGACGCCATCGAGATCAAGGTCGACGACCCCGACCGCGTCGGCGAGCTGACCCCCGCCATCCGCGACGCCGCCGGCCCCGGATCTGTCATCAGCGACTGGCGCGAACGCCTGGCCGCCTTCTACGGCGCCCTGCGGGTCGAGCGGGTGGCCATGAGCATCATCCTGGGCCTGGTCGTCGCCATCGCCGCCATGAACATCATCTCCGGCATCGTCATGCTGGTGAAGAACAAGACGCGCGACATCGCCATCCTGCGCACCGTGGGCGCCAGTCCGTCGGCCATCCTGCGCATCTTCTTCATGTCCGGCGCCATGATCGGCGTGGCGGGCACCCTGGCGGGCCTCGCCCTGGGCCTGCTGTTCTGCTGGAACATCGGCACGATCCAGCACGCCATCGAGGCCGTGCTGGGCGTGCAACTGTTCAACGCCGACGTCTATCAGCTGGACGCCATCCCGGCCCTGGTCGATCCGATGGACGTGACCTGGGTCGCCCTGCTGTCCTTCAGCATGAGCTGCCTGGCCAGCCTGCCGCCGTCCTGGACGGCCTCTCGCATCGATCCTGTGGAGGCGCTCCGCTATGAGTAGGTCTCCCATCCTGTCGGTGCGCGGCCTGACCCGCACCTATGACACCGCCAACGGCGGCCTGACCGTGCTGAAGGGCGTGGATCTGGACGTCATGCCGGGCGAGATGGTCGGGCTGATCGGCCCCTCCGGCTCGGGCAAGTCCAGCCTGCTGCACGCCGCCGGCCTGCTGGAGAAGCCCACCGAGGGCACGGTCGCCATCGACGGCGAGATGGTGGGCGACCTCGACGAGCGCGCCCGCACCCGCCTGCGCCTGTCGCGGATCGGCTTCGTCTATCAGTTCCACCATCTGCTGGCCGAGTTCGACGCGCGCGACAATGTCGCCCTGCCGATGCGGATCGCGGGCATGAGCCTGGCCCAGGCGCGCCGTCAGGCCGAGGAGACGCTGACGACCCTGGGCCTGGGCGAACGCCTGACCCACCAGCCGGCTCAGCTGTCGGGCGGCGAGAAGCAACGCGTCGCCATCGCCCGGTCCCTGGCCAACAAGCCCCGCCTGCTGCTGGCCGACGAACCGACCGGCAACCTGGACCCGACCACCAGCCAGTCGGTGTTCGAATCCCTGCGTGACCTGGCCAAGACCACGGGCGTCGCCGCCCTGATCGCCACCCACAATATGGAGCTGGCCGGCCACATGGACCGCGTCTTCGCCCTGAAGGACGGCCATCTGGAAGAACGGGCGGCCCAAAGCCAGGCCTATTGAGCCAGGCCTAATGACATCTGGCGGACGCCGTCACCCAACGGCCGCGTCGCCCCAGATGGCGCGCAGCTGCTGGGGCCGGCGGCAGCCCTGGCGATAGGCCTCGTAATGGGCGCGGTTGCGGCGGGCGTAGTCCTGATGCTCAGGCCCGGCGGGCCAGAACCGCTGGACCCCGACGACCGGGGTGGTGAAGCTCTTGCCCAGAAAGCGCATGGCCGCATCGCGTGACGCCACAGCGGCCGCCCGCTGATCCGCCGTGGCGAACACCGCCGCGCGATAGGACGGCCCCTGGTCGCAGAACTGCCCGTTCGGATCGGTCGGGTCTATGGTGCGCCAGTAGCGGTCCACCAGGGCGCGATAGCTGACGACGCGGGGATCGAACGTGACCTGGACCGCCTCCATATGGCCGGTCCCGCCGCGCACCACCTGCTCATAGGTCGGGTTGGCCGTCTGGCCGCCGACGAAGCCCGACACGGCGGACCGCACCCCCGGCAGGCCGTCGAACGCCTTTTCCTCGGACCAGAAACAGCCGCCGGCGTAGACGGCCGACTGAAGCACCGGCCGGGCGGGTGGGGCCTGGGAGCGGTCGGCCCGGGGCATGCCTCG
>NZ_JMQR01000064.1:0-16658 GCF_000698025.1 Brevundimonas sp. EAKA
CCCCCTATAATCCGCCTCGGTCTCGTCGCTTGGAGGGCTCGCTTGGCCTGCGACCTTGCGGCGGCGGGAGCGGATGGAACGGGAGCGGGGGTGCAATCCCTCCGCGCCGGCGGCGTCTCAAAACGCCGTTGGAGGGTCGAGGGGGATACTCGGCCGCACTCGGGACAGGGTTCGCAGACCCTGCCGACCCGTCGCAGGCTTATGGGGTTAGGCGATAAGACCGCCACCGCTCGGCGCCCCGAGCTTGCAGGCCAACCATTCGCGCGGAGCGTCAAACCTTCGTCGAAACGGTACTCAAAACACCAAACTCCGGGCGAAGGCCCGGCGCCCCGCCCAGCCCTCCATAACTTCGCAGCGAAAGCGCGAGGGGGCTTCTGCACGTCCGTGTTCCGGCGCCCGCGTTCGGGCGCCACGCGAACCGCCGTTTGTCGGGCGTTAACCACTCTCGATCCATGCTGACAGCAAGTTCCGGGCCAGTTGGCGCGCCGGCAGGATTTTTCGAACGTGATCGGGCAACGTCTAGAGATCAGACAGGGGCAGGGGCTGGTCATCACGCCCCAGCTGCAGCAGGCGATCAAGCTGCTGCAACTGTCGAACCTCGAGCTCGAGGAGTTCGTCGAGGCCGAGCTGGAACGCAATCCCCTGCTGCAACGCGACGAGCCCGAGGGCGAAGGCCCCGAGGCCCCGGTTTCGGTTTCCGACGCCGCCCCGGACGGTGAAATGTCCTTCGGCGACGGGGTCGGCCAGGATTCCGTGGCGTCGATGGACGCCGGGTCCGACGACGTCTATGGCGACGCCGCCCCCGGCGAACGCACCAGCGACCGCATGACGGACGAGGCCCAGCCGGGTCTGTCCGACTGGTCCAGCGCCGGCAAGGGCGGCCAGGTCTTCGAAGGCGACGGCGAACGCCCCGACGCCCATGAACTGACCCTGTGGGAGCATCTGCAGGCCCAGGCCTCCTCGGCCGGCCTTTCGGCCGCCGACCACGCCATCGCCCTGACCCTGATCGACGCCACCGACGAGGGCGGCTATCTGCGCGGCGAAATGGCCGAGTTCGCCGATCGCCTCGGCGTCAGCCTGGACCGGATCGAGGCCGTCGTCGCCGTCTGCCAGGGGTTCGAGCCGACCGGGATCATGGCCCGTTCGGTGCCCGAGTGCCTGAAGCTGCAGCTGATCGAGCGCAATCGATTCGATCCGGCCATGGGCGCCCTGCTCGACCATCTGGACCTGCTGGCCCGGCGCGACCTGGCGGGCCTGAAGAAGATCTGCGGCGTCGACGGCGAGGACCTGGCCGAGATGATCGCCGAGCTGAAGGCCCTGACGCCCCGCCCCGGCGCCGGATTCGGCGGCGAACCGGCCCAGACCGTGGTGCCCGACGTCCATGTGCGGCCCGACCCGGCCGGCGGCTGGCGGGTCGAGCTGAACGCCGACACCCTGCCGCGCCTGTTGATCGACAAACGCTATCACGGCCTGGTTCAGGCCGGCGCCCGGTCCGACACCGAAAAGACCTTCGTCGCCGAATGCGCCGCCCAGGCCAGCTGGCTGGTCAAGTCGCTGGACCAGCGCGCCAAGACCATTCTGAAGGTCTCGTCCGAGATCGTGCGCCAGCAGGACGCCTTCCTGGCCTTCGGCGTCGAATTCCTTCGCCCGCTGAATCTGAAGACGGTCGCCGACGCCATCGGCATGCACGAATCGACGGTCAGCCGCGTCACCTCCAACAAATATGTCTCGACCCCGCGCGGGGTGTTCGAGCTGAAATTCTTCTTCACCGCCGCCATCCAATCGGTGGACGGCGCCTCGACTCATTCGGCCGAGGCGGTCCGCCATCGGATAAAAACCATGATCGATGGGGAAGGGGTGGGGGGCGACGTTTTGTCCGATGATCGGATCGTCGAAATCCTTAAGGAGGCGGGCATAGATATAGCCCGTAGAACGGTCGCCAAGTATCGGGAAGCCTTGAGGATTCCGTCCTCCGTCGAGCGCCGCAGGATGCTTAAGACCGGCTGAAGCGTGACCACAAATCGGTGATCCCGATTGACACCAAATGCGGGCGGGAGCGTTCTATTCGTATGCAAGTCCAAGTCAGCGGCAAGCAAGTGGATGTCGGCGAAGCGTTAGGCTCGCGCATCTCCCAGGAACTCGAAGACGGGGTCGGAAAATACTTCGCCCGCGGCGGTGAAGACGCCGAGGTCGTGGTGTCCAAGGACGGCCACAACTTCAAGGTGGACTGTTGGGTCCGCCTCGCGTCGGGCCAGACCCTGGTGACGACGGGCATGGGCGGCGACGCCCATTCCGCCTTCACCGAGGCGCTGGATCGTCTCGAAAAGCGGGTCCGTCGCTACAAGCGCCGGCTCAAGGATCACCACATCGGGCCCAAGGGCCTGTCGCCTGAAAAAACCGAAAACGCCGCCCGCGAAGTCGCTCGCAGCATCGTGCTGCGGGATCCCGACAGCGTCGAGGACGACGTCTTCGGCGACACCGGCGAAAACGACGGCCCGCCGCCCGTGGGCATGGTCATCGCCGAGACCGAGCACGAGATCCGCTCCATCACGGTCGGTCGCGCGGTCCTGGAACTGGATATGACCGGCTATCCGGTGGTGCTGTTCCGCAATGCGGCGCACGGCGGCCTGTCCGTCGTCTATCGCCGCCCAGACGGCAATGTCGGCTGGATCGACCCCGAGCGCACGAAGAAGTCGAACGGGCATTAGACTTACGGCTTAGTTTGACTTTGCCGCGGGAGCCTCTAAAGGGGCGCCCGCGGCCGCCAGTCGCTTATCTAGAGTTGGGCTACCCATGGATATCGCAGATCTGCTCGCGCCGAACGGCGTGGTGCTGCGTGGCGGCGCCTCGTCGAAACGTCAGGCGCTTCATGCCGTGGCCGAGGCTGCGGCCCAGGCTCTGGGCGTGGACCAGGGCCGTATCTTCGAGGCCCTGCTGGAACGCGAAGCCCTGGGCTCCACCGGCCTGGGCTCCGGCGTGGCCGTGCCGCACGCCCGTCTGAAGGAGATCGACCGGGTCACGGCCGTCTTCGTGCGCCTGGATACGCCTGTGGCCTATGAAGCGGTCGATGATCGTCCGGTCGATCTGCTGCTGGCCCTGTTCGCCCCGCCCAAGGACGGCGCCGAACATCTGCGCGCCCTGGCGGCGGTCTCGCGCGCCCTGCGGTCGCCGGAACTGCGTGAGCAGCTGCGTCAGGCCCGGACGGTCGATGCGATCAAGGCCCTGTTCGTCAAGGACCAGGCGCCCGCCACGGCCGCCTGAGAGGCCGGGCCGTCAAGGGCGGCGCCCGGCCGCCCTTTCCCTTGTTCAGTGAACCGAGACCGGCTCCAGCTCGTGCGCCACAGCGGCGGCGAAGGCGGTGTCGCGGTCCAGCATGACGGCCAGCCGTTCCCCGTCCGCGCTGTGAACGGCGTAGAGGGACTGATTCGGGTCGAAGGCGATGTCCTTCATCTCTACCGCCTCTTCCAGCAGGTCGGACGCCTTCACCTCGCGCACATAGACGAGATCGGGGGCGCCCAGTCCGGCGAAATCTTCCTTGGTCATCATCATCGGCGTCATAGGACCGCCTCCTTCGCTTTGACAACGCCCGGATCGCCGGGCGGTTCGAACGGCTGCGCTTTTCAGCCGGCCGTGATGGGAATGCGCCGCACCAGGCGCTCGGCCTCGGGCCGGATCAGATCGACATGCAGCAGGCCGTGTTCCAGCCGCGCGCCCTCGATCTCCAGCCCGTCGGCCAGGACGAAGCTGCGTACAAAGCCTCGCGCCGCGATGCCGCGATGCAGGAAGGCCTGTTCGCTCTTGCCCGCGTCGTCGCGCTTGCCGGCGATGGTCAGCTGCCGCCCTTCCAGGGTGATGGCCAGTTCGTCAGGAGCGAACCCGGCCACAGCCAGGCTGATCCGGACCCCCGCCTCGCCGATCTGTTCGACGTTATAGGGCGGATAGCTCTCGGCCGCAGCCTTGGCGGCGCGGTCGATCAGGGCGCGGGTGTGGTCGAAGCCCAGCAGGAACGGGCTGTCGAACAGGATGGTGCGGGTCGTCGTCATCTGGGTCCTCGGAAAAGCGACCGACCGTGGGCCTCCCGCAATCGGCAAGGCTCCCGGTCACAGATGAAGATGGGGGCGGACAGGGGCGGGATCAACCGTCCCTGTCTGCGACCTCAGTGGATGGCTTCGCCATGCTGGGTATAGTCCAGGCCCTCGACCTCTTCGTCCTTGGTCACGCGCAGGCCCGTAGTGAACTTGCAGATCATCAGGACCACGAAGGTGCCGACCGCGCTCCAGACGATGGCCCCGCCCAGGCCCAGCGCCTGTTTCCACACCGTCGCGCCCTCGGACAGGGCGTTGATGCTGGTGGTGGCGAAGACCCCGGTCAGCAGGGCGCCGACGATGCCGCCGATTCCGTGCACGCCGAAGGCGTCCAGGCTGTCGTCGTACTTCAGCGCGTGCTTCAGCCAGACGGCCCCGGCGTAGCAGGCCGGACCCGCGATCAGGCCGATGAAGAAGGCGCCCTTGGGATCCACGAAGCCGGCGGCGGGGGTGATGGCGACCAGACCGCCGACGACGCCCGACAACAGGCCCAGCAGGGTCGGGCGCTTGCGGTCGAACCATTCGACGGTCATCCAGCCCAGGGCCGCGGCGGCGGCGGCCAGGATGGTGTTGAAGGCGGCGGTGGCGGCCAGGGCGTCGGCGGCGCCCGCCGATCCGGCGTTGAAGCCGATCCAGCCGACCAGCAGCAGGCCGGTGCCGATGGCGCTGTAGACCAGATTGGCGGGGGCCATGTTGTCGCGGCCGAAGCCGTGACGCGGCCCCAGCACCAGGGCGCAGACCAGGCCGGCGACGCCCGCATTGACGTGAACCACCGCCCCGCCCGCGAAGTCGAGCACGCCCAGGCTCCCCAGATAGCCGCCGCCCCAGACCTGATGGCAGATCGGCGCATAGACGATCAGGTGCCACAGGGCGAAGAACAGCAGGCTGGCCGAGAATTTCATCCGCTCGGCGAAGGCGCCGGCGATAAGGGCCGGGGTGATGATGGCGAAGGTCATCTGGAAGCTGACGAACAGCAGTTCCGGCAGGCCGGGCAGCAGACTGTGCGCCGTCTGCATCGTCACCCCGTTCAGGAAGGCCGCCTGGACCCCGCCGATCAGGCCGTTCACCGCATCCGGCCCCTTGCCGAACGACAGGCTGTAGCCGACCAGGAACCACAGCACCGAGACGATGGCGAAGGCCGCCGCCGACTGGGCGATGACGCTGATGATGTTCTTCTTGCGCACCATGCCGCCGTAGAACAGGGCCAGACCCGGCAGGGTCATCAGCAGCACCAGGGCGGTGGACGTCAGGATCCAGGCCGTCGCCGCATTGTCGATGACCAGGGGCGCCTGATGGGCCAGCAGGGCGGGGGCCGCCGCCAGGGCCGGCGAGGCGAGCGACGCCGCCCCGGCAACAGCGATGGCGGACAGGGCGGCGTGTCGGGTCATTTCATGCGTCTCGGGGAGGAGAGGAAGGAACGGCTCAGGCCAGGGTCTCAGGCCGAAGTCTTAAGCCGTTCCTCCGTTCTGACAATGTCCGTAAGCGGCAGGATACGCACGAAACGGTCAAGCGTGTTGTCCCAGTCGCCCAGCAGTCGGCGGGCCAGCGGCGAACCGGTCGCCGCCAGATGGGCCTCGACCAGTCCGCGCAGCCGTTCGGCCGCCGCTTCGTCGATGTCGGCCACGCCCGCCAGGTCGCCGTTCAGGGCCCGTTCGGCGAAGCCCGGCTGATCCAGCACGAACAGCTCGCCGCCGCTCATGCCCGCCGCCAGGTTCCATCCGACCCCGCCCAGCACGACCACCCGGCCGCCGGTCATATATTCGCAGCCATGCGCGCCCAGGCCCTCGACCACGGCCTCGGCGCCCGAGTTGCGGACCGCGAACCGCTCGCCCGCCGCACCGGCCACGAACAGCCGGCCCGAGGTCGCGCCATACAGGGTGGTGTTGCCGCAGATCAGCTGGTCCTCGCGCCATTCCGGCGTGCGGATCGAGATTTCGGCCCCCGACAGGCCCTTGCCGACATAGTCGTTGGCCTCGCCGGTCAGATGCAGTTCCAGCCCCTTGGCGGCGAAGGCGCCGAAGCTCTGGCCAGCGATGCCTTCCAGACGCAGCTTCAGCCGACCGGCCGGCCCCTGCGCCCCGAACCGCCGCACGATGGCGGACGAGACGGCGGCCCCGACCGTGCGCTGGGTGTTGTTCAGCGGATAGGACAGTTCCAGCGTCTGGCCGCGATCCAGGAACCGCACCGCGTCCTTCAACACCCGGGCGTCCAGGCTGTCGGCGATGGGCTTGCGCCCCTTGTCCGCCCATTTGCCGGCCGCGCCCTCGTCCACCCGAACCAGCAGGGGGTTCAGGTCCAGGTCGTCCAGGTGCGAGCCGCCGCGCCGGACCTGACGCAGCAGGTCGGTGCGGCCGATGATCTCGTCCATCGTCCGGGCGCCGATCGAGGCCAGGATTTCGCGCGTCTCCTCGGCGATGAAGGTGAACAGGTTGACCACCTTGTCCGGGGTGCCGGTGAACTTCTCGCGCAGCCGCTCGTCCTGGGAACAGACGCCGACGGGGCAGGTGTTCGAATGGCACTGGCGCACCATCAGACAGCCCATGGCGATCAGGGCGGCGGTGACGACCCCGTATTCCTCTGCCCCCAGCATGGCGGCGATCACCACGTCGCGGCCGGTGCGGACCCCGCCGTCGGTCCGCAGCGTCACGGTGCCGCGCAGATTGTTCAGCGTCAGCACCTGATGGGCCTCGGCCAGGCCGATCTCCCACGGCAGGCCGGCGTGCTTGATCGAGGTCTGGGGCGAGGCGCCGGTGCCGCCGTTGTGGCCGGCGATCAGGATGGCGTCGGCGTTGGCCTTGGCCACCCCGGACGCAATGGCCCCGATGCCCGAGGCGGACACCAGTTTCACCGTCACCTTGGCGTCGGGATTGATGGCCTTCAGATCATAGATCAGCTGGGCCAGGTCCTCGATCGAATAGATGTCGTGGTGCGGCGGCGGGCTGATCAGGGTGGTGCCGGGCACGGCGTGGCGCATCCGGGCGATGAACTCGGTGACCTTGAAGCCGGGCAGTTGCCCGCCCTCGCCGGGCTTGGCGCCCTGGGCCACCTTGATCTCGATCTCGCGGCACTGGTTCAGATATTCGGCCGTGACGCCGAACCGGCCCGAGGCCACCTGCTTCACCGCCGAGTTGGCGTCGTCGCCGTTGGCGCGCGGGTGATAGCGTTCCGGATCCTCGCCGCCCTCGCCCGAGACCGAGCGGGCGCCGATGCGGTTCATGGCGATGTTCAGCGTCTCGTGCGCCTCGGGGCCCAGTGCGCCCAGGGACATGGCCTGGGTCAGGAAGCGGCGGCGGATGTCCGACACGCTCTCGACCTGGTCCACCGGAATGGCGACGCCCTCGCGGAAGTCCAGCAGATCGCGCAATGACAGGTCCGGCTGGTTTCTGACGGCCTCCGAGAACTGCTTGAACCGGCGATAGTCGCCGCGGTTGCAGGCGTCCTGCAGCAGGTGGATGGTCTTGGCCTCGTGGGCGTGGGCCTCGCCGCCCGAGCGGATCTTGAAGAAGCCGCCGATGGCGGGCGAGGGCCGGGCCTCGCCCCAGGCGACCGTGTGCCGCTTCATCGCCGCCTGTTCCAGACCGGCCAGGCCGATGCCGGAGATGCGCGACGGGGCGCCGGGGAAGAATTCGGCCGTCAGGGCGCGCGACAGGCCCAGCACCTCGAACTCGCAGCCGCCGCGATAGGCGGAGATGACGCTGATCCCCTTGCGCGCCAGGGTCTTCAGCAGGCCCGCCTCGATGCCCTTCTTGTAGTTCAGGCAGGCGTCGCGCAGCGTCAGGCCGGGATACAGGCCCCGGTCCAGACGTTCCTGGAACAGGTCCTGGGCCAGCCAGGCGTTGACGGTGGTCGCGCCGACCCCGACCAGGACCGCGAACCCGTGCGGGTCCAGGGTCTCGGCCGTGCGGACCACGATGGAGCAAAAGGAGCGCAGACCCGCCTGGGTCAGGCGGCCGTGAACCCCGGCCGTGGCCAGGATCATCGGCGCGGCCAGACGCCCCGCCGACCCCTGCTGATCCGTCAGCACGATCAGGGCCGCCCCGTCGCGGGCGGCGGCCTCGGCCTCGTCCATGATCCGGTCCAGCGCCGCGCGCAGGCCGGCGCCGGGCCGCGCGTCCTCGGACGGGGTGTCATAGCTGCAGTCGATGACCACGGTCGAACCGGCCCCGACCGTCTCGATCATCCGCTCGTACATGCCGTTGGTCAGCACCGGGCTGTCCAGGACGAAGACGTCGGTCTGGGCCGCTTCCTGGGCCAGGATATTGCCCAGGTTCTTGAACCGGGTCTTCAGGCTCATGGCCCCGGCTTCGCGCAGCGGGTCGATGGGCGGGTTTGTCACCTGGCTGAAGTTCTGGCGGAAATAGTGGCTCAGCGGGCGCGGCAGGGCCGACAGCACCGCCGGCGGGGCGTCGTCGCCCATCGAGCCGACCGCCTCCTTGCCGTCGCGCACCAGGGCGTCCAGCAACAGGTCCAGATCCTCGCGGCTGAAGCCGGCGGCGATCTGACGGCGCGTCAGATCATCGCCCGAGGTCGAGCGGGGTTCGGGTCCGGGGCCGATGATCGGCTCCAGATCCACCATATTGTCCAGCCACTCGGTATAGGGGTGGGCGGCGGCCAGGGCGTCGATGGCCTCATGCTCGTCGTACAGACGGCCATGCTTCATATCGACGGCGATCAGCTTGCCGGGGCCGATGTGCAGGCGACGCTTCACCCGGCTTTCGGGGATGGGCACCAGGCCGGCTTCGGAGCCGGCCATCAGCAGGCCGTCGACGGTCTCGACGGCGCGCAGGGGGCGCAGGCCGTTGCGGTCCTTGCCCGCCACGATCCAGCGGCCGTCGGCGGCGCAGATGGCGGCCGGGCCGTCCCACGGCTCCATGACCGCGTTGCAATAGGCGTAGAAGGCCCGGTGTTCGGGCGGCATGACCACGTCGTCCTTGGCCCAGGCCTCGGGGATCAGCAGCGCCTTGGCCATCGGCGCGGGGCGCCCGGCGTGGACCAGCACCTCCATGACATTGTCCAGGGCGGCCGAGTCCGATCCGCCCGGCTGGACCACCGGCTTCACCTCGCGGTCGCGATCTCCGAAGGCCTGGGCGGCCATGCGGATCTCGTGCGACTTCATCCAGTTGAGGTTGCCCTTCAGCGTATTGATCTCGCCGTTGTGGGCCATCATGCGGAAGGGCTGGGCCAGCTTCCATTCGGGGAAGGTGTTGGTTGAATAGCGCTGGTGGAAGACGGCGTAGGCCGAGACGAAACGCGGATCCTCCAGGTCGGGGTACAGGTTCCCCAGCAGTTCGGCCCGCACCATCCCCTTGTAGGCGATGGAGCGCGCGGACAGGGTGCAGATATAGACGGCGGCCAGGTTCTCGGTCTTGACCGTCTTTTCGATGCGGCGGCGGCACAGATACAGCTCGCGCTCCAGCGCCTCGCCGTCCAGCGGCTGGCCGGCGTCGTCCAGCGGCGGGGCCAGCATGATCTGTTCGATCTCGGGCCGGGTCGCCCCGGCCTTGGTCCCCACCACCGACAGGTCGATGGGCGTCTGGCGCCAGCCATAGATCCAGAAGCCGGCGCGCAGGGCCTCGGTCTCGACGATGGCGCGGGCGCGGTCCTGGGCGCCCAGATCGGTGCGCGGCAGGAAGACCTGGCCGACGCAGATCGGGCCCGGACGCAGGGACTGGCCGATGGAGGCCACCTGTTCGGCGAAGAAGCCCTGGGGCAGTTCGGCCATTATGCCGGCCCCGTCGCCCGACAGGCCGTCGGGATCGACCGCGCCGCGGTGAGCCACGGCCTTCAGGCTGCGGATCGCATATTCCACCACGTCGCGACGCGGGCTGCCGTCGATGGAGCAGACCAGGCCCACGCCGCAGGCGTCGCGCTCGGAGGCGCGGTCATAGGCGTGGCCGGCTTCCAGGCGGTCGCGGGTTTCTTCGTACTTATCAAGCCATTGGGTCATGCCGCGACCTCCTCGGTGCGGGTCTTCAGGTAACGGTCGATTTCGGCGGCGGCGTCCTGGCCTTCGCGCACGGCCCAGACGACCAGTGAGGCGCCGCGCACCGCGTCGCCGGCGGCGAAGACGCCGGGCAGGCTGGTGGCGAAGCTGACGGATCCGACCTTGATGGTGCCGTCGTCACGCAGACGCAGATCGGGCTCATGCGCCGCGAACGGCTCGGGCGAGAAGCCCAGGGCCTCGATGACGATGTCGGCCGGAATGTCGAAGTCGGCGCCGGGGACGGGCACGATATCGCGACGCTGTCCGGGGGCCGCCTCGGTCAGCTGCATCCGCGCGGCGCGCACGCCGGTGACGCGGTCGCCCTGGGACAGCAGGGCCTTGGGCGCGCCCAGCCATTCGAAGACGACGCCTTCCTCCTCGGCGTTGACCACTTCGCGGGCCGAGCCGGGCATGTTCTCGCGGTCGCGCCGATACAGGCAGGTGACGCTGGCCGCGCCCTGGCGAACGGCGGTGCGGACGCAGTCCATGGCGGTGTCGCCGCCGCCGATGACCACCACCCGCTTGCCGCGCGCCTCGTGCCAGCCGTCTTCCTCGGCGTCGCCCAGGTCGCGCCGGTTCTGGTGCGTCAGATAGGACAGGGCCGCGACGGTCGAATCCGGACCCCGGCCCGGCGCCGACAGGATGCGCGGCTGATAGACGCCCATGGCCAGCAGGACCACGTCGTGGCGCTCGCGCAGTTCGGCCAGGGTCACGTCCTTGCCGATCTCGCAGCCCAGGACGAACTGGACTCCGCCGTCGATCAGGCGGTCCACGCGGCGCTGGACGACGTGCTTCTCCAGCTTGAAGCCGGGGATGCCGTAGATCAGCAGGCCGCCGGCCCGGTCGTGCCGGTCATAGACCGTGACCTGATAGCCCTCGCTGCGCAGACGGTCGGCGGCGGCCATGCCGGCCGGACCCGCGCCGACGATGCCAACGCTCTCGCCGCGTTCGGCCGCCGGGCGGATCGGTTCGACCCAGCCGTTGGCGAAGGCCTGATCGCCCAGCCAGGCCTCGACCGAGCCGATGGTCACCGCGTCCCAGCCGGACTGGTTCAGGGTGCAGGCGCCCTCGCACAGCCGGTCCTGCGGACAGATGCGGCCGCAGATCTCGGGCATGGTCGAGGTCAGGGACGCGACGCGCCAGGCCTCGCGCGGCTCGTTCTCGGCCGACAGGCGCAGCCAGTCGGGAATATTGTTCTGAAGCGGACAGGCGTTCTGGCAGAACGGCACGCCGCAGTCGGTGCAGCGCGACGCCTGTTTCTCGGCCGTCTCGGTCGAGGGCGGAATCGTGATCTCGCCGAACCCGCGTGCGCGCAGTTCGGCTGTGGCCTTCGAGAGGCGGCGTGGTTCGACGACGAAAGTCCCGCCTTGCTTCAGGGTCTTGTGCATGACGCGCTTATGCCGCGAATGGTCCGGCCTAGGCAAATATTATTGCTGAGACCCGTTCGCGGCTGCTCAGGTTGCAATAGACGTCCTGATATGTCGAAATTCGAGACAGCAAATTGCGCTGTCGGTAGGGTTGGGGAAACAGGTTTCAGGCGTCTCCAATCTTTGCCGGAACCTCCCCGGCTCGCGGTCGTTGGCTTTCCATTCTAATTTCTCAAGGGAACCGCCATGCCGCGATGGACCACGCCGAGCGGATGGGGTGGGTGGTTGACCCTCCTCCTGGGTGTTTTGATTTTTCTGATCGGCGGGATCCTCGCCGTCGGCGGCGTTCAGCTGCTGAGCCTGGGCGGTTCCTGGTACTATCTGGTTGTGGGCCTGATGCTGATCGTCGCCGGCGCCCTGCTGGTGTTGCGGGACGTCAGGGGCGCGTGGGTCTATGGCGCCGCCTTCCTCTTCACCCTCGTGTGGGCCTTGTGGGAGACGGGTCTGGACGGCTGGGCCCTGGTGCCCCGGCTGGTGGGGCCTCTGGTCTTGATGGTCCTGGTTCTGGCGACCCTGCCGGTGCTGAAGCCGCACGGCGGCGGGCGTCTGGCCGGGGGCGGCGCCCTGGGGCTGGCGGTTCTGACCGTGGTGTTCGGGTTTGTGGTCGCCCAGGCCAACCAGGCCGGCATCGAGAACCGGCTGCCGGGACCGCGCGGCGCCTATAATGATCCGGCCTTGCTGAAAACCGGCGCCGACTGGCCCGCCTGGGGCGGCACCGACAGCGCCCAGCGCTATTCCCCGCTGACCCAGATCAACAAGGACAATGTCGGCCGGCTGGAACGCGCCTGGACCTTCCGCACCGGCGATCTGCCGGAGGAGCGTTGGGGCGCCGAGACCACGCCGCTGAAGATCGGGAACACCGTCTATCTCTGTTCCGCGCGCAACAAGCTGTTCGCGCTGGACGCCGCGACCGGCCAGCAGAAATGGGCCTATGATCCCCAGGTCGCGGACGAGAACATCCCCTATACGGCCGCCTGCCGCGGCGTGACCTATCATGTGCGCGCCGACGCCCAGCCGGCCCAGCCCTGCGCCACCAAGATCATCGAAGGCACCCTGGACGGCCGCATCATCGCCGTCGACGCCCAGACCGGCCGGCCTTGCCCGGCCTTCGGTCAGAACGGCGCCGTGGATATCAAGCGCGGCATGGGCGACCCCTATCCCGGCATGGTGTCGATCACCTCGCCCCCCGTCATCGTGCGGGGCGTGATCGTGACCGGGCATCAGGTGCTGGACGGCCAGAAACGATGGAACGCCTCGGGCGTGATCCAGGGCTTTGACGTCGAGACCGGCGAACTCCGCTTCGCCTGGGACATGATGCGCCCCGACCGCACCGGCCTGCCGCCCGAGGGCGAGACCTATACGCCCGGCACGCCCAATATGTGGACCACGGCCACGGGGGATGAGGCCCTGGGTCTGGTCTATCTGCCCATGGGCAATTCGGCGGCCGACTACTGGTCCAGCTCGCGTCGCCCGCAGGAGAATGAATACTCCACCGCCCTGGTCGCGCTCGATGTGACGACGGGCAAGCCGCGTTGGCATTTCCAGACGGTTCACAAGGATGTCTGGGACTTCGACCTGGGCTCGCAGGCGACCCTGATCGACTATCCCACGGGGGGCGGCGTCGTGCCGGCCCTGCTGCTGCCCACCAAACAGGGCGACATGTATGTGTTCAACCGCGCCACCGGCCAGATGCTGCACGGGATGGAGGAACGCCCGGTCCCGACCACGGGCGGAACCGAACAGGGCCAGCGCGCCCCGACCCAGCCGTTCTCGCTGTTCGCCACCCTGCGCAAGCCGAACCTCGAAGAGCGCGACATGTGGGGCATGTCCCCCATCGACCAGATGATGTGCCGCATCAACTTCAAGAAGGCGAATTACCAAGGCTACTACACCCCGCCCTCGACCAACCACTACATCAACTATCCGGGCTACAACGGCGGTTCGGACTGGGGCGGCGTGGCGGTCGATCCGGTGCGTGGCGTGATCATCGCCAACTATAACGACATGCCCAACTACAACCGGCTGGTGCCGCGCGAAGAGGCCAACGAGAAGGGCTGGTTCCCGCGCGACGACCCCCGCTACATCGAGCAGCAGAAGGAGCTGGCCCTGCGCGGCGGCAGCCTGTCCAAGGGCGAAGGCGCCGGCGATCCGCAGATCGGCGTGCCCTACGCGATCGACGTCAACGCCGGCTGGCGCGTGAAGTGGACGGGCCTGCTGTGCAAGGAGCCTCCCTACGGCGGCATCACCGCCATCGACCTGCGCTCGGGCCAGACCCTGTGGGACCGTCCGTTCGGCACGGCGCGCAAGAACGGGCCGTGGGGCATCCCCTCGCACCTGCCGCTGGAGATCGGCACGCCGAACAACGGCGGGTCGGTCGTCACGGCCGGCGGCCTGATCTTCATCGCCGCCGCCACCGACGACCTGATCCGCGCGATCGACATCGAGACGGGCGAGACGGTCTGGTCGGACGTGCTGCCGGCCGGCGGTCAGGCCAACCCGATGATCTATGAGCAGAATGGCCGCCAGTATCTCGTCATCATGGCGGGTGGCCACCACTTCATGGAGACGCTGCGGGGCGACTACGTCATCGCCTATGCCCTGCCGCAACGCGGCTGAGGCGTTTTCTCCCTCCCCCGGCGGGGGGGGGAGGTCGCGCCAGCGACCGGGTTGGGGCGGCTCGGAAACGAGCCGCCTCTTTTCGTTCAGGGATGCTTTGCTGGGCCGCCCCCACCCGGCTTCGCCTGCGGCTCAGCCTCCCTCCCCGGACGGGGAGGGAGAAGGTCAGGGTCTGATCTGGCCCTGGCCGCGCACGACGTATTTGTAGGTGGTCAGCTGTTCGGCCCCCACCGGGCCGCGCGCATGCAGGCGGGCGGTGGAGATGCCGATCTCGCCGCCGAAGCCGAACTCGCCCCCGTCGGCGAACTGAGTCGAGGCGTTGATCAGGACGATGGCGCTGTCCACCCGCGCCGCGAACCGTTCGGCGGCGTCTGAGTCTGTGGTGATGATCGCCTCGGTGTGGCCCGAGCCGTAGCGGGCGATATGGTCGGCGGCGCCGTCCAGATCATCGACGATCCGCACCGCCAGGATGGGCGCCAGATATTCGGTGGTCCAGTCGGCCTCCGTCGCCGGGATCATGGCGGGGACCAGGGCCACAGCCTCGGCGTCGCCGCGCAGTTCGCATCCGGCGGCGATCAGGTCGGCGGCGACGGGGGGCAACAGGCGCGCCGCCGCCGCCCGATCCACCAGCAGGGTCTCGGTCGCGCCGCAGACCGACACCCGCCGCATCTTGGCGTTCACCACCACGGCCCGCGCCACCGCCAGATCGGCGGCTTCGTGCAGATAGGTGTGGTTCAGCCCTTCCAGATGGCTCAGCACCGCCACCCTGGCCTCGGCCTGGACCCGCGCGACCAAGCTCTTGCCCCCGCGCGGAATGATCACGTCGATGGCGCCGTCCAGCCCGGTCAGCATCAGCCCCACAGCCGCGCGGTCGGGCGTGTCCACCAGCTGCACCGCATCGGCGGGCAGGCCTGCCTCGTTCAGGGCTTCCGCGATCAGGCCCGCGATGGCCAGCGACGACTGCAGACAGTCCGAGCCGCAGCGCAGGATGGCCGCATTGCCCGAACGGATGCACAGGGCGGCCGCGTCGGCGGTGACATTGGGTCGGCTCTCATAGATGACGCCCAGCACCCCGATGGGGGTGCGGACCCGGGCGATGTCCAGGCCGTTGGCGGGGGTCCAGCGTTCGGTCTCCACGCCCAGGGGATCGGGCACGGCGGCGATGGTGGCCACGGCCTGGGCCATGCCGGCGACGCGGGCGGGCGTCAGGGCCAGCCGGTCGATCAGGGCCTCGGTCATGCCATTGGCGCGGGCGGCGTCCACGTCCTGGGCGTTGGCGGCCAGGATCTGGGCCTCGGCCGCCGTCAGCTTTTGCGCCAGCACCTCCAGCGCGCGGGTGCGGGCGGCGGCCGGCGCTTCACGCATGGCGCCGGCGGCGGCGCGGGCGCGTCGGCCCAGGTCCATCATTCGGGTCTCAAGATCGGTCATCGCTCGTCCAGAACCATGTCGTCGCGGTGGATCAGAACCGAGGCGCCGCGATAGCCGAGGATGGCCTCGATCTCGTCCGAGCGGCGGCCCCGGATGCGGGCGGCCTCGTCGGCGGCGTAGGCGGCCAGGCCCACGCCCACGGCCCGGCCCTCGGGGTCAGTCAGACGCACGCAGTCGCCTTTTTCGAAGTCGCCGCTGACGGCCGTGACCCCGGCGGGCAGTAGGCTTTTCCCCGCCCTCAGCGCGTTGACGGCTCCGGCGTCCAGCGTCAGGGATCCCGCCGGTGACAGACTGCCGGCGATCCACTGCTTATAGGCGGCCATCGGTCCGTCAGGGGCGGTGATCAAGGTGGCGCGGGCGCCCGCCTGGATGGCGCTCAACGGCGACAGGGTCTGGCCCGAGGCGATGATGGTGGCGCAACCGGCCGAGCGGGCGATCTGGGCCGCCGCCAGCTTGGTGGCCATGCCGCCCGTGCCGACGCCGGCCTGGGCGTTGGCGCCCCCGCCCATGGCCAGGATGTCGGGGCTCAGGGTCTCGATCAGGGGCAGGTGGGCGGCGGCCGGATCACGGCGCGGATCGGCGGTATAGAGGCCGTCCACGTCCGACAGCAGGATCAGCAGGTCGGCTCGCGCCAACTGGGCCGTCCGCGCCGCCAGCCGGTCGTTGTCGCCATAGCGGATCTCTTCGGTGGCGACGGTGTCGTTCTCGTTGACGACGGGGATGACCCCGTGGCCCAGCAGGGCCTCGACCGTGGCGCGAGCGTTCAGCCAGCGGCGGCGCCGTTCGGTGTCGTCGCGCGTCAGCAGCACCTGGCCGACCACTAGGTCGTGGGGCGCCAGGGCCTCGGACCAGGCGGCCGTCAGCAGCGACTGCCCGACCGAGGCCGCCGCCTGCTTGTCCTCCAGCCGCGCCCCCAGTTTTGGCAGACGCCCCCGGCCCAGGGCGATGGAGCCGGACGAGACCACGATGACTTCGCGCCCCTCGGCCTTCAGCGCGGCCAGATCCGACGCCACGGCCGCCAGCCAGTCGCGGGTCGGCCGCCGCGTTTCGGCGTCGATCAGCAGCGAGGATCCGATCTTGACCACGATGCGCCGCGCCGCCCCCAGGGCCGAGGCGGCG